>JAKEFB010000141.1 GCA_022616275.1 Chloroflexota bacterium | reverse complement strand
TCGAACATTCGTGGGCCTGTTGTGGTGTTGAGTTTGTGTCTTGGACAACACAACTCTACTCCACAACGGCCCTCCTTGCCTTATTTTGGCGAAGGTATTGACCATAATGATCAGCGTTTATCTGCGTTCATCCGCGTCCCATTTTTGTAGGAGCGATTTGTGGCTGCTTTGCAATACCCCGCCCTGTGTTAGAATAGGATCTAACGGTTCAATGAGCCTGTTATTTACCCAACCGCAAGCCGTATTTGCCGTGAACCGGTTTACTCACCCCCCGGGTTCCAAGGAGTGATGTTTCATGAAGCGATTCCCCCCTTTCCTGGTGACAGGTTTTTTGGCCTGTCTCGCGTTGGCGCTTGTCCTGACGCTGGGTGGCCCGGCGGCCGCGCAAGAGGTAACGGCAGACAATTCAGCCGGCATTGGTTTTTTCCATCAGGTTTCCCTGAGCAGGCCTGGCGAAATCAGGTATCTCACCGAACCCTCTGAGGCCGAGCCGCTGGCGATTGCCCGCACGCTTTTACAACAACGCCATCAAGAACTCAACTTGAGCGCAGGCGATGTGGCTGCTACCGGCTATGTCGTCAGTGACCTGTACCGGAGCGAACACAATGGTGTCACCCACATTTACCTGCAACAGGCGCACCAGGGCATTCGTGTTTACAATGCTTACATCAATACGAATGTGACCGGCAATGGCCAGGTGCTCAATCTAACCAGCAGCTTTATTCCTGACCTGAGCCAGGTGGTTAATGGGAGCGAACCGGCTCTTTCGGCCGGAGAAGCGGTCAACGCGGCCGCGGATTATCTTGGTCTGGCCCTCACTGAAGCCCTGACCGTGCAAGAATACCTGGGCGGAGCCAGTCAAGCGGTCATCTTCAGCAACGGCGGTATCTCCCTGGTAGACATTCCCGCCAAACTGGTCTACCAACCACTGTCACTCAGCCAGGTACGCCTGGCCTGGGACGTTGAAATTTACCCACTCGACGCCCAGCACTATTGGAGTATGCGCCTGGACGCCCAGACCGGTGAAGTATTGTCCCAAATTGATTACGTCGTTCACGATCAGTGGGCTTTTGCTGATGGTTATAGCCGTACAGAAGTTGCGCAGGCGGGCAAGACAACGGGGGCAGGCACCAACCTGGCTCTGGAGAGCCTGGTCCCGGAGTCTTATCGCGTTTTTGCTGTACCGGTTGAAAGCCCCAACCACGGCCCCCGAACCCTGGAGTTAAATCCCTATGAGGTCACTGCCTCCCCCTTTGGCTGGCATGACACCAATGGCGTAGCGGGCGCTGAATTCACTATCACCCAGGGTAATAACGTTCATGCCGATACTGATTTAGATGCCAACAACACTCCTGATGGCAATTCACCGGATGGAGGGGCCGGTCTCGTCTTTGACTTCCCCTTCGATGATACGATGGATCCAAGCACCTACCACGACTTTGCCATCACCAATTTGTTCTACTGGAACAACATCATGCATGACGTTTCTTACCTCTACGGCTTTAATGAAGTTGGCGGCAACTTCCAGGAAAATAACTATGGTAACGGTGGCCTGGGCAGTGACTACGTCTACGCTGACGCTCAGGATGGGAGCGGCGTGAACAATGCCAACTTTTCGACACCGCCAGACGGCTTGAATCCCCGGATGCAAATGTACATCTGGACCTACCCTCTCGGCCAATTGGTGACGGTCAATCCGCCCAGCGCCATCGCCGGAGAATATGAGGCTAATCCATCCAACAATGGTGGCACAGCCAATGGCCTGACGGCCGACGTGGCCCTGGTTGACGATGACGTTCCCCCGGAAACGGATGGCTGCCAAACGATTGTGAATGATTTGACGGGCAAGATTGCCCTGATTGTCTGGAACGAGGGCGCCTGTAACTCCAGCGTCTTCGTTGCCAACGCGGCCGCGGCCGGCGCAGTGGCCGCGATTATTATTGACAACACCAATGTGCCGTTGAGCAATTTCGGCGGTAGCCCGCTTATCCCCTCTGTGGCTATTGGGTTGGCCGACGGTCAGTTGTTCCTGAATGAAATCCAACAGAGCAATACCATTAACGCCACCATTGACGATAATCCCGCTGCCCTCGCTGATCGGGATAGCGATATTGACAGCGGTGTGATTGCCCATGAATACGGTCACGGGATTAGCAATCGTCTGACAGGTGGTCCAAGTACGACTGGCTGTTTGAGCAACCAGGAACAAATGGGTGAAGGTTGGAGCGACTGGCAAGCCCTTTTCCACACCACAACGTCAGCCAACAATGGCACAGAGCCACGAGGTATTGCCACCTATCTCATATTTGAACCCATAACGGGGGATGGTATTCGACCAACCCCCTACACCACTGACTTTGCCATTAACCCGTCTACCTATGAGATGATTGACGACGGCGGGGCAATTTCCATTCCTCATGGACTTGGCTACATCTGGAACACCATGCTCTGGGAAATGTATTGGAATTTGGTGTCTGTGCATGGATTCAATGACGACATTTACCAGGACTGGACAACCGGCGGTAACAATCTGGCGCATCAGCTTGTGACAGATGGCATGAAGTTGCAGCCCTGCTCCCCCGGATTTGTCACCGGCCGTGATGCGATTCTGGCGGCTGACCTGGCCCTGACCGGCGGCGACAACCAATGTTTGATTTGGGAAGGGTTTGCCAGGCGAGGTCTGGGCTTCAGCGCCGACCAGGGAAGTTCCGGTATCGTGGGTGACGAAACCGAGGCGTTTGACATGCCCCCGGTTTGTAGCGCCGTGCCCACCACCACCGTGGCCGAGGTATGTGCCGGTAGTTCGACTGCTTTTACCTTGAATGTTGGGCAGTATTTGGAGCCGAATGTAACGATGAGTGGTAGTGTGAATGCTGCTGGCACATCTGTCACGTTTACACCGAACCCTGTCACCACAACACCAAGCACGACGACGGCCGATATCACCACCTCGGGATCAACGCCAGATGGTTCCTATACAGCGACGTTCACGGCTACAGACAGCCTGTCGGTCACAGCCGTCACGACGGCAACGGTTGATGTCTTCAGTACTGTACCATTGGCGCCCACCCTGACCTCTCCCGCTAACGGCGCGACGAATGTGCCGATCATGCCCACGTTTACCTGGTCGGCCGTTGCCGGCGCCTCAAGCTACACGCTCGATGTGGATGATGATCCTGGTTTTGGCACTATTGATTACACAGCGACCGTGTCAGGCACTTCCCATACGACAACCACTGCGCTGGCAAACGACACAACCTACTATTGGCGAGTGACGTCCTATAATGTCTGTGGTACAGGAGCGGCTTCGGCGACGTTCTCTTTTACCACGGAAGCGGGGCAAATAGAGATTTATCTGCCGTTCCTGACGAAGGGTTGATACTGAAAGCCGGCCGTTGCAAATCCACAATGTGTGGCTCCCCGCCAGTGCGGGGACGCTCAGTAGAAGGAGAACCGATGATGAAAACACGAATCCTGGTGATAGTTGTCACTGTACTGTTAGCCCTGGGATTGGTGGCTATTTCCATTGTTGCCGCCCAAGGGGGAGGGGACGATGGGCCGGACGATGAAGCGTTGCGCGAAGCAGACAAGGCCCAGGCGGCCGAGGCCAACCCGGCCGTCGAAGAGAGGACTTTCACCTACTCTGGCCCGACGGTGGTTACTGCGCCGCTGTTTGTCGGCGTGGACGACCCGGCCCTCTTTACCTATCTCATTGATCCCGGTACGGGCACAAGCTACCCCCAGTTCACCGGGGGCGAGGTGTGGGGCGCAACCTATGATCCCGCCAATGATCGTATTTTCTTTAGCGATGGCACAATGCTTTACGAATGGCCGGTGGGCGCTGGGTCGCCGACGCTGTTGGGAACAATTGTCAGTAGCAATACGGCCGCTTCCCTCTCCATGCTGGGCCTGGCCTTTGACGGCGGCCAGCTATACGGTTCGCGAGGCATTGGCACGGCCGGCGACCCGGAAGGGCTGTACGCCATTAATCTCACGACGCTGCAGGCCTCCCTGGTAACCACTTACCCCATCGGCTCGGACGCCGTTGATATGGGCGGGTTAGATTTCCATCCCACGACAGGCGTTCTCTACGGCGTCAACGACGACGCCGACTTGCGTGGCCTGGTCCAGATTGACCTGGATGGCACGGTGACGCTGGTGGCGCCCTACCCGGCCGGCGAAATTGACGTGGATGGCCTGGCCGTGGGCGACGACAACCGGGCCTACATGGTGATTGACAACCCTGGTGACATTTACGTGTTTGACTTTGGAACGATGACTTACACGACGCCGATTACCGCCCCTTGGGCGACCTCGGAGGTCTTTGCCGGCGGGGCCTGGCTTTACGAGCCAAGCGGCGCGGCCATTAGCCTGACCAAGACAGTGGGCACCGACCCCAACAGTTGCGCTGCAACCAATGCGATTTCGGTCGCGCCTGGGGCCGAGGTCACTTACTGTTATGAGGTTGCCAATACAGGTGTGGTGACTCTCACGCTGCACGACCTGGTGGATAGCGAGTTGGGCGTGATTCAGTCCGGCTTTCCATACACGCTCACACCGGGAGCCAGCACGTTCCTGACCGAGTCAACAACCATTGTGACGAACACCGCCAACGTGGCGACCTGGACGGCCTACAACCCCGGCCCCAGCGACGTAGCCGCCGCAACCGACACGGCCAGCGTGATGGTCATCCCCGAACCGGACATTATGCTCTACCTGCCCATCATCTTCAATGGGTCAGCCAGCGCGGCCGTCCCCGACCTGGCCCTGCCGGTTGGGTTAATGCTTTTGCTGCCCGGCGCGGCCGGCCTGGGCTTGCTGACCACCTGGCTGAAACGCAAGAAAAGTAACGAGGACTGAGCAATGAGCAATGAGTGATGAGTGATGAGGAGGGAGGAGGGCGTGTTCAGGGCGAAGCCTGAACCAGGGACTGAGGTGAAGGGTGAAGAGGGCGCTCCGGGTGGGCGCCCTCTTTTTTTCCGGTATGATTGCCAGATGAGTATCTTGCTGGCGATCGTCAGTGGGCTGGCGCTGGGCTACGTCCTGGAGCGGGGCGATTTTTGCTTTCATAGCGCGCTGCGCGGCCTGGTGCGCCGGCCACAGGAATTGGATCTCTTCCGCGCCTATTTGCTGGCCCTCCTGACGGCCGTTCCCCTGGTCCAGGGCCTGGTGGCTTTGGGCTGGATTGAACCGGGACTGCCGCCCTTTGCCTGGCCGGCGAATGTGGCCGGGGGTGTTCTTTTTGGCGTTGGCATGGTCGTGGCCGCCTCTTGCATCACCGGGCTGTTTTATAAGCTCGGCCACGGCATGGTGGGCACGCTGGCCGGGCTGGCCGGCTGGGCGGCCGGCGATTTGCTGGTTTATCGCGGGCCGCTCAACCCCTGGCGTGAGGTGTTGCAGCGTCTGCCCGTCACTGTCAATGGCCAGAACGCCACGGTGATAAATGTGTTCGGCCCGGCCGGCTGGCTGCTGCTGGCGGTGGTCGGGCTGGCGGCGGCCGTTTATCTGTGGCGCTCGCCGCGCGCCGGGCGAAAACCGAACTGGGGCTGGCCGGCGCTGGGGCTGGCGACCGGCCTGGTGACGGCCGCAGCCTGGCTGCTGGCCCGGGCCGGCGGCGCGGACTATACCTACGGCACTTCAGGCGTGCCCTCCCAGATGATGGCGGCGCTTCTGGGGGAGAGCGGGGCTGGCGGTTCGCCGTGGATTCCGGTGGCCCTGGTCTCAATTGTTGCCGGCGCCTTCCTGGCTGCCTGGCGGGCCGGCACGTTGTGGGTGCGAGGGGAAACAACCCGCCGTTACCTGGAATTAGCCGCCGGTGGCCTGCTGATGGGTATCGGGGCCGGTATTGCCGGAGGGTGCAACCTGGGCCATTCGTTGGTTGGTGTGCCCCTCCTGGCTTTAGGTAGCATCACAACCACGCTGGCTATGCTGGTCGGGGTGTTTCTGGCAAGCCAGGCGTCACGTATCAAGTATCATGTGTCAAGTGTCAGGTATCAGGTAAAGCAAAGTACGTGATACTTGCCACGGAAACACGTGGCACGCCACTTGACACTAACTGCGTAACAGCCGCCAGAGGCGGCGGAGGTTGAGGGCCTGGCCTGATAGGAGGGTCTGGCCGCGAAAGAGGCGGGTGGCCAGGGTGAGAATGGCCGCGGCCGCCAGCAAGGTGAGGGCCAGGCTGGCTGCCCACTGCCAGGCAGGCACGGCCGTCACCGCCAGGCGCATAGGCATGGCCATGGGGGCAGTCAGCGGGAAGAGGCTAAAAGCCAGGGACAGGTTGCTGTTGGGAGCCGACAGGAGCAGGCCGGAAAACCACATGGGTAAGAAGATGGGGAGCATCAGCAGGAAGGTATATTGGGAGCTTTCCTTGGGCCCGGGGGCCACCGCACCAAACCCGGCAAAAAGGCTGGCATAGACCAGGTAGCCGGATAGGAAGTAGGCTAGAACCAGGGCCCAGGTAGCCGGCGCCAGGGAAGGTAGCGGCAAGTTACTGAACACGCTTTCACGCCGGCCCATCGTGCCGACGACGATCAGGCTCCAGATGGCCAGGTGTAGCAGCCCCACTGCCCCCAGGCCAATCATTTTGCCGGCCAATAGCTCCAACGGCCGGCTGGAGGAGAGAAGAATCTCTAAAACCCGGTTTTGTTTTTCCTTGTACAGGCTTTGCAGCAGGTAACCGGCGCCGGATAAAACAGTCATGTAGAAGAGAATACCGACGCCAATACCCAGGAGAAAACTGC
Organism: Chloroflexota bacterium; assembly: GCA_022616275.1. Taxonomy (GTDB): domain Bacteria; phylum Chloroflexota; class Anaerolineae; order Promineifilales; family Promineifilaceae. The sequence continues at coordinate 12,262 of JAKEFB010000141.1, read as the reverse complement.
CGCCAAAATCCTCGTCTCCTTCATCTGCGGCCTGGCTCAGGTCTACTTCCTGGACCAACGCGGGCGCCATGACCCGGGAGACCAGCGCCGGGTCTTCCAGGTAGTTGCTGGCCAGCAAAAACAGCAGCGTGGATTGCCGGGCCAGGCCAGCCCCAGCGTTTTTAGCATAGAGTAACACCTCGCCCGTTTCCAGGTAACTGGCCGGGACGGCGTAGTAGCTGCCAATATCACCCTGGTCGAGGGATGCCTGGGCCTCCTGGCGCGAGGGATAACGCTTGAAAGCCACGTCGGCCGGCGGAGGGTAGCGGGTAATCCGGCCGCTTTCGTCTACCAGGCCGGTGGGTAGTACTTCCTCCTGGTTTCCCAGCACAAACTGGCTCAGCAAGCTGGGGCCGACTGTTTCGCCGGCCTGGCCGTTACCTGCCGGACGGCGCTGGCTATCGGCCAGGTAATCAATGCCGGTCAGCACCAGCACCGTCACAATGGGCAGGACAAACATGACCACTTTCACCGACCGGCGCTGCATAGTGGTTGTAAACTCAAAACGAGCAACGCGTAGAATTTTCGCCGGGAAAGACATCGTTACCGGTGTAATAGGACTGTGGCCACTTCTCGCAACGTCAACCGCTGGCCGTAGCGCAACATGCCGGCCCGCAGCAGGCGCCCTACCAGGAGAATGGCCAGGCCGGCCGTGCCGGCGAGCAAGAGCCAGCTCAATAGCAATTGCCAGGCAGGAACGCCGGCCGCCTGCCAGCGTACTATCACCGTGAGCGGCGAAGTGAACGGGACCAGGCTCAAGGTAACCGCCAGGGGACTGTTGGGGCTCTCGAAGAAGAGAAACGCAAACCAGAGAGGAGCCATCGTCAACAGGCTCAAGATACCCGCGGCCTGTTGCCCCTCGCTCGCTTCGGTCACGCTGACGCCAATGGCCGCCCACAGAGCGGCAATCATCAGGTAAAAAGGCAGGAACCAGAGCAGGGTGATGAGGGCCAGCGAGAGTGGTATTTCCGGCATGGGTAAAGCTGGCAGGCGGCTGCGGATGTACAAAAAGCCGGCGGCCAGCCCCAGGCTCCAGATCGTCAATTGCAGCAGGCCAACGCCGACCAGACCGACAATTTTACCAACCATCAACCACTCCGGCCTGAGCGAGGTGGCCAGGATTTCCATCGTCCGGTTTTCCTTTTCGTCTACCACGGCCTGGAGCAGGTAACCGGCCGTGGTAAAAATGGCCATGACGGACATGAAACCAAACACATAAGGAACGGCGACGGCCAGCGGATCTCCCCGGCTGCTAACTTCGCTGAGAGACACAAACGTGACTTCCAGCGGATCGTCTATAAACCGCCGGGCCACGGCCGGCGGGGCGCCGGCCAGCAGGCTGGCCAGCAAATAGTCATTGAAATCGCCGTAAATGCCGGTGTAGGTGTCGCCCAGGTGGTAAGCTGTCACCCGGCCTGTTGCCAAATAATCGGCCGGAACGACGAAGTAGGCCTGAATCGCTTTGCTATCCAGGGCAGCCTGGGCCGTGGCTTCGTCCGGATAGCCTATAACCGGCACAACGCCGTCGTGGGCCGGGACGTAGGCAGCCGGGTCCAGCAGCAGACCGGAATGGTCTACCACGCCAACCGGCACGTTGCTCTTGGCCTCGAAGAAGAGGATGACCACGCCCATGATGAGGCCAAAAATAGCCGGCAGGCCCAGCACGGCAAAGAGAAAACCCCGCCGGCTGACGTGCCGCCAGAATTCATAGCGAATAACCAGCCAGGTCTTGTTCATTTGTATGTTCCGGGACGGCTTCATCCTCGCCTACCATGCGAATAAATATCTCGTGCAGACCAGGCAAGGCCACGGTAAAATGCTCGACGACGACGTCGTCGCGGCGGGCAATGTCGCGTAAAAAGCTTTGCGGTGAGGCGTCAGGAGAGAGGGTCAGGTGCCAGGCGCTGTTCACCAGCCTGGCCTGCTGCACCTGGGGCAACTGGTCAAATGGGCCGCTGCCACTGACCTCGACGGTGTTGCCGGCGAAACGGCGACGTACCTCGCCAACCCGGCCCTCCAGGACTACCCGGCCGCGGTGAATGAGACTGATCCGGTCACACATCGCCTCGACCTGGTGCATCTGGTGGGTGGACATGACAATGGTTTTGCCTTCGGCTCGCAGGGAGAGCAAGATGTTGCGAATCAATTCCGTATTGACCGGGTCCAGCCCGGAAAAAGGTTCGTCTACAATGATCAGGTCCGGGTTGTGCAGAATGGTGACGACGAATTGGGCTTTCTGGTGCATACCCCGGCTAAGGGCGCTCAACTTTTTGTGGCGGTGGACCCAGAGGTCAAGTTGGGTCAAGGTTCTTTCGGCTGCGGCGTCAATGGCCGGGCGGCTCATACCCTTGAGGGAGGCCAGGTAACGGATGGCGTCTAACAGCTTGACGTCGGTGTACAACCCCCGCTCCTCGGGCAGATAGCCGATGCGGTTTTTCTTGGCCTCGTCCATCGGCCCGCCGAAGACGGCTATCCGGCCGCTATCCGGCCGGAGAATATCCAGCATCATGCGGATGATCGTGGTCTTGCCGGCCCCGTTAGGGCCGAGCAGGCCAAAGATTTCTCCCGGGCTGATGGACAGGCTGACGTCTTCCACGGCCCGGGTCTTGCCAAAGCGTTTACTGATGTTTTCAACCACGACGGTGCTCACGGTCGCCAATATTACTGGAGTTTAAAGCTTTAGTCACCATTTCGCCGCGAAAATGTAACTTTGGTTAGTTGCCTTACTGGCCTTGTTGTCCTTATAATGGCGCGATAGCAAAGCCAGAGAAAAGGTGCGTCATGAGGGAGGCAACAGTTTTATTAGTTGAGGGTAAAAACACGGGGTCAAGTCCCCTGACGACTGCCCTTTCGAAAGAAGGGCTGAACGTCCACGTTTTTCACACCGGCAACGATGCCCTGTCCTGGATAGCGCAGAACGAGCCCGACCTGGTGGTTTTTGACGGCGCCTCTATGCGCTCTAGCGGAGTGCGCAGTTGTCGCCGCCTGCGAGGCGCCCTCGAGGACACGCCGATTATCCACACTCGGGCGGCCGGCGAGCAGGAGGACCGCGCCGCCGGGGCTGACGTGTACCTGGTCCAACCCTATACCACCCGCAAGCTGATGAACCGCATTCGCGCGCTGTTGCCGGCCGACGACCAGGTAGAAGAGGTTGTCCGGGCCGGCGATCTGACCTTTTACCTGTCTAAGCGGTCGGTAGATGTGCGCGGGCAGGGAGAACGCCGGCTGACACCCAAGCTGGCCACGCTGTTGGAAGAGTTTTTACGCCACCCTAACGAGGTGCTCGGCCGGGAGCAACTGATGCGCATTGTCTGGGACACCAACTACTTTGGTGACACCCGGACTCTGGACGTCCACATTCGCTGGATTCGGGAGATCATTGAGGAAAACCCGGCCCTGCCGGTGCTGTTGCGGACGGTTCGCGGGGTGGGCTACGTCTTTTGCGTGCCCCAAACAAAAACACCACCCGGCCGGGTGGTGTTTTCCGAATTAAGAACCGATTGAATTTTTACGCCGACTTGCTCTTGCGGGCGGCGGCCAGGAAAGCCATGAGGCGGCCCTTGCGCCGGGCAGCGTTGCGGTCGTGCAGGGCACCCTTGCGGGCGGCCTTGTCCAGCGTGCTGGATGCTTTTTTGACCATCTCCTCAGCTTCCTGCAAGTTGCCTTGCTCAATAAGCTGACGGGCTTTCTTGACATAAGTCCGCGCTGCTGCCCGAAATTGGCGGTTGTGTACTCGTTTCCGCTCAGAGCTACGTATGCGCTTTTTGGCAGATGCTGTGTTAGCCAACTTTGCTCTTCCTCCGTGTTTTTAACTACCTGTTTCTAAAAATAAAAAATTCGCCTTTCGGGCGTGAGAGCGGGGGAAATCATAGCACAAAGCGTTCAGAAAGGCGAATTTTGCGGAAACCCCAGGTACGTACAGAGGAGGGTGCTGTTTTCCTGAGCGGAGACGGTGAACGGACCCAGGGCGGCCGGTAGGAGGGTAAAGGTCACAGCCGGTAGCTCTACTGTCTCGGCGCCACCGCTGGTGGAGGCCTTGCCGGCGATAACGCCCCAGATTTCCAGTGTTTCCCCATTGCAATGACCGCTGAAGGCAGACCCGGCGGCCATTTCCAGCCGCTCGACGACGAAGTAGGGGTTCTGGCAGAGGCGTTCGCGCCGGACACCGGCCGGGGCGGAAAGGGCGACAGCCTGGGGTAGAGAAGGCTCCACCTGGTTAAAGTTGGTGACGGCCAGGGCCTGGTCCAGGTGCAGCAAACGATTAGGGTTGTGGCGACCCCAGTCGTAAACCCGGTAGGTAGCGTTGGAGTTTTGCTGGATTTCGGCCAGCACCAGCCCGCCAAGGATGGCATGCAGGGAACCGCTGGGCACGCAGATGAAGTCCCCGGGGCGGACGGGCAGGTGGTGGAGATAGGGTTCCAGGCTGTCCTGGGTAATGGCCTGGCGGAAGGCGTCCGGGGTTGTGCCGGCTTTCACCCCCAGGACGACGGCCGCACCAGGCGTGGCGTGCAGCACTACCCACATCTCGCTTTTACCCAGCTCGTTCCCTTCGTGGGCCTGAGCATAGGTGTCGTCCGGGTGGACCTGGACTGAGAGGCGCTCCTGGGCATCCAGCAGCTTGATAAGCAGCGGAAAGCGACCCAGCCGCTCGGTCCAGCCGGCCCGCCGGCCGGTCAGCGCCTGGCCCAATTGGGCGTGTAATTCGTGTAGCGGTAAACCAGCATAAATTCCATTGGCGACCACGGTCGTGCCGGCGGGGTGGGCGGCTATCTCCCAGCTTTCAGCAATTTTGCCCGGCGGCAGCGGCCGGTGGAAGAGGGCCTCCAGGTTGCGGCCGCCCCAGACGTAATCTTTCAATACGGGTTCAAAGAGGAGCGGATAAAGGGGGGACATATTTTGGATTTTGGATTTTGGATTTTATAGTGCGGCCGGCAGCTCGGCCTGTTTCTTCAGGAAGACAACGGCCAACGGGGGTAGAGTCATTTCAATAGAATGGGGCTGGCTGTGCCAGGGGGTGGGCGCGCTGGCCAGCGGCTGGCCGTTGATTACACCGCTGCCGCCAAACTCGGTCGCGTCGCTGTTTAACAACTCAGCATACAGGCCGGCTTCCGGCACACCCAGGCGATACCCGTGGCGGACCACCGGGGTGAAATTGCAGGCGACAAGGATAGTTTCCGCTTTGCCGGCCGAATGGCGGGCAAAGGAGAGGATGCTGCGTTGGGCGTCGTGCAGGTCTATCCAGGTAAAGCCATCCCAGGAGTAATCCACCTGGTGAAGGGCCGGCTCCGATTGGTAGAGGTGGTTCACGGTGCGCACGAAGTGGTGCAGCTCCCGGTGTTGTTGGAACTGGTCCAGCAGGCTCCAGTCCAGGCTGCGTTCTTCGGACCATTCACGCCACTGGCCAAACTCGCCGCCCATGAAGAGCATCTTTTTGCCGGGATGGGTGGCCTGGTAAGCGTAGAGTGTGCGCAGATTGGCAAACTTCTGCCACAGGTCGCCGGGCATTTTGTCCAACATGCTTTTCTTGAGATGAACGACCTCGTCGTGGGAGAAGGGCAGCAGAAAATGCTCGCTGAAGGCGTAGAGCAGGGAAAAAGTCAAGGTGCCGTGGTGGTAGGCGCGGTAAATAGGGTCATTGCCCATATACTGGAGCGTGTCGTGCATCCAGCCCATATTCCATTTGAAGCTAAAGCCCAGGCCACCTTCGCTGGCCGGCCGGGTGACGCCGGCCCAAGAGGTAGATTCTTCGGCAATGGTCAAAACGTCGGGGAAGGTCTCGTGGATGCGGTCGTTGCAGGCGCGGATAAAGGCGATAGCCTCCAGATTTTCCCGGCCGCCAAAGACGTTGGGAACCCACTGGCCAGCCTCGCGAGAGAAGTCCAGGTAAAGCATTGAGGCGACGGCGTCCACCCGCAGCCCGTCTATATGGTATTTGTCCAGCCAGAAGACGGCGTTGCTAACCAGGAATTGCCGGACCTCGGTGCGGCCGTAGTTGAAAATAAGCGTTCCCCAGTCGGGGTGCGCCCCTTTGCGAGGATCGGCGTGTTCGTATAGGTGAGTGCCGTCGAAAAAAGCCAGGCCGTGCTGGTCGCGAGGGAAGTGGGCTGGCACCCAGTCCAGGATCACGCCAATTCCGGCCTGGTGGCAGGCGTCCACGAAGGCCATAAAATCCTCCGGCGTACCGTACCGGCTGGTGGGAGCAAAGTAACCCGTTACCTGATAGCCCCAGGAGCCGTCGTAAGGGTGTTCGGCCACCGGGAGCAACTCCACGTGGGTGTAACCCATCTCCTTGGCGTAGGGAACGAGGTTGTCGGCCAGTTCGCGGTAAGTCAACCACTCGTTGTCGTCTTTGCGCCGCCAGGAACCCAGGTGAACTTCGTAAATATTGATAGGCTGGTCCAGTTGGTGGCGATGGGCGCGGCCGGCCAGCCAAGCGGCGTCGTTCCAGATGTGCTTATTGATATCCCAAACGATAGAGGCAGTGTTCGGCCGTACTTCCGAGTAAAAGCCAACCGGGTCGCTCTTGGCCACAGTGTAGTCCTGGTAGCGGGTCTTAATTTCGTATTTGTACAGCTCGCCTTCGCCCAAATTGGGGATGAATAGGTCCCAGATGCCGCTGTCGTGGTGAAAGCGCATCGGATGGCGGCGGCCATCCCAGTTGTTAAAATTGCCGACGACGCTGACTCGCCGGGCATTGGGCGCCCACACGGCAAAGAGGACACCGCGCCGGCCGTTTAATTCCGCCAGGTGCGCCCCCAATTTCTCGTACATGTAAAGGTGGGTGCCCTCGGCCAGCAGGTATTCGTCAAAATCGTGTAGCGTGCTGGGGAAGGCATATGGGTCGTCGTACAATAGTGTCTCGCCGCTATGGGTCGTCAGGCGCAGCGTGTAATCAAACGGCAGCTTTCGACGGGGAACAAGGGCCTCAAAAAAGCCGGCCTCGTGGATACCCGTCATCGGCAGCGCTTTTGGGCTTCCGGCCGGCAGCAGTTCGACGGCCGCCGCCTGGGGTAGAAAAGCGCACACGACCAGGCCGCCATTGGACGGATGGGGGCCAAGTACGCTGAACGGGTCGCTATGATAACCGCTGATAACGGCGTTGATAACTTCTGGACGGGTGTGGGGCTCTGGAGTGCTCATGGCCCTATTTTAGAGCCTAACCAGAAAATGCTCAAGACCGGCCGTTCAGAACGGTCGTTGATCATTTTTTGACTAGAGCGAGGAAACAGGGTACTCTTCCCGTGGCGTAAGTTCTGTTGCGGAGAATGTAAAAAAGCCGTCCAGACTTAGGGGTTTGGATGGCTTTTTTAGTCAACCGGGTAGAGAACTTCAATGTTAATACCGTCTTACCAATGAGGAAGGAGGACATGAGTACTCAGGAAACGGGAACCGTTAAATGGTTCAACAGTGAAAAGGGCTATGGGTTTATTGTGCGGGATAAAGGGGGCGATATTTTCGTCCACTATTCGGCCATTGAAGGCGCCCGAAGCCTGGAAGAAGGTGAGCGCGTATCGTTTGTAGTTGGTGAAGGCCGTAAAGGCCCGGCCGCGCAAAATGTACGTCGCTTGTTAGAGGGTGAGTAAGTCATAAAAGAAGTTCTGTTACTGCAACAGTGAAGGCGCTGGCCATGGCCGGGCGCCCCGCCGGGCAGGTACGATGAGGAACAGTATAAAATGAGAATTTATATCGGAAATCTATGGCAACAGACGACCGAATCGGACTTACAAGAAGCGTTTGAAGCGTACGGCGAAGTCACCTCGGTAACAATTATTAAGGATAAGTTCAGCGGCGAATCTCGTGGCTTTGGCTTTGTCGAAATGCCTTCGGAAACGGAAGGACAGGCGGCGATTGCCGGGTTAAACGGTAGCCAACTGGGGGGCCGGACCCTGACTGTAAACGTAGCTCGGCCACGCGAGGAGCGGCCGGCCGGTCCTCGTGGCGGCGGTGACCGGGGTCCCCGTGGTGATAAGCGCGACTTCCAGCGAGATTTTCGCAAGGATAATCGCCGTGACAGTGACCGCGACCGCCGCCGCCGGTAAATAACCCCATACTTGACTTTTAGGTGATAGAACAGGAAGGATGCCGCTAGGCGGCATCCTCCTCAGTGGAAACACATACTTTAGCTAATGTGCCTTATATCAAGTATATTTTGTAGACTTGAGACTCGCCCCTCATTGCTCTTCTCATCACCCATCACCCCTCTCAATCGAAGGTAGCGACGGCCGAATCTTCGTCGTGCGCCGAAGAGAGTACGGCAAAACGGACGCCTGGCTGTTTGGCCCGCCAGCCAGGTATACCCGTATCTGTCTCCAGGCAGCGACCGTCAACCTGATGTCATCGAATGCTTCTGGCAGAATGACAAATCCACGCGGCACAGGGTAACCAGCCTGCGCCAGCCGGGCCAATGCCGTGGCTTTATCCCCCCACCCGCCAGGGTCATTTCACTTAGACGGCATTATTTTTGTGGCCGCCGGGGACCAGGCCGACTCTCTCAATTTTCTTTTAAGTGAAGATATGCCTGTGGTGTTAGTAGACCGCGACCTGCCCAACGTCGAGGTGGATGCCGTCCTGACCGACGGCCATTTTTGCCTTAAATGACTTGATGGCGGTTGGCGCCCTGCGGGCGGCCGCCAAAGCCGGTCGCCGCGTTCCTGAAGACGTAGCGATCATCGGTTACGATGATATTGAACTTGCCAGCTTTATGAACCCCCCTCTCTCCACCATTGCCCAGCCGAAACATGAAATCGGCTTGCAGGCAGCCTAGTGCCAATACTGATTTCGTGGTTTACGTCCCCCAACTCCCATCCAGGGGCGAGACAGCCTTAGGCGATCAATTTCATGTTGTCAGGGGAGGCAAAGGCGCAAATCAGGCCGTCGCGGCCGCGCGTCTCGGGGGAGAGGTTACAACCGTGTTACCTGTGTCAACCAGTCGATTCATAATCGCCAACAGGAGGCTAATATCCGACATATGCAAGCCAGTCGTTGGCTCATCCATGACGTAGACACTACCTTTTTTGTGTAACTCACTATAGGGCGGACTGTACAGCAAGCGTTCCATTTCCTCGTCGGAATAGTCATCCAGCTTTTTGTCATTATCGAACAGGCCGGACTATGTCCAAAGATTCCAATCCCATTTGCCGACACCATAATCGGGATACAGAATCGCGCCTTCATTCAGCGAGCGTGACGTATCCAGAAACAAATCTAAATCGACACCCAATTTACGACCCAGACCATTGCATTCCGGGCACATCCCCTGTGGGTCATTGAATGAAAAGGCATTGGAGTAACCGACGAATGGTTGTCCGACCCGTGAAAACAACAAACGCAACATTCTTCAGGTTATTTTCGCGTGCGCCACGGATTTCGATATATTCCTGGGACACCCTACGCTCCTTTTGTCATTCTTTAACGGGAGGCTCACTCCAGAGGTCGGAGTGAATGCGATTGTTGAATCGCGGAATTGTGCGGAATGCCGGCAATGTAAGACCGCCTATACCGACCAGGATACAGGCAGCCGCCGAAAGAGCGATCACGCTGGTTGAAGGTATAAAGGCCAGCATCAGTCCGCCAATGGCCAGACCAAGCGGCGATCCACCGGTGAGCAGGGCAGATCTCGCCCCAAATACCCTCCCCAGTTGTGACTTAGGAACGGTGCGTTGCAGCAAGGTTGTCTCCATTGGCGTATAGGGCCCCCACATCAAACCGCCCAACAAAAGCATGCTGCAGGCCAACCAAAGATTATTGATAAAAACAAGGGGCAAAAGAGTGGCGCCCCAGAGGAGCGCAATCACAGGCGCAAGCATACCGGCTAACCCGGTCAGCAGGAAAAGCAGCCACAGTTTAAGCAAGCCGAGCCAGTATAAAATGGGGATGAGGCCGATAATGAGAGCGCGAACGCTGTTATCTATTGTGAGGATGGCCCGAGGCTGGAAGCGGTCGATTAGGGGGCCAATGACCATGCTCGTGACGATGGCGGGAAGTTGCAGGGTGAGGAGGATACCGGCTGTTGCCGTGCCTGAGTTTGTAATTTGCAAGACAAACCAGGGCAGGGCAATGAGAGTGAATGCATCGCCAAACAGCGATACCAAGCTGCCAACCCAGAGACGGCCGAATGCCGGATAGCGGTAGAGCAGGCTAAAAGCTTGCCAGAGCGGTTTTTTCATCCAGCTCGCTCCCGTTTAACGTTTTTTCTCATTCTGCTATCCATTCGCTTATTTCACCTTACCCAGCGCTGAGCATCTCATCCAGCCGCCGCTGAAGATAAGCGCGCTCGGCGCTGTTGCCGCACAGGGCGAGCGCTCGCTCGTAAGCATCGGCGGCCGCTTCTCGCTGGTTCAGCCGGCGCAGCAAGTCGGCGCGCGCAGCGTGATAGGGATAAAAGCCATCCGCCTGGCTCTCCAGGCGCAGCAGCATCTGTAATCCTGCCTCCGCGCCCCAGGCCATCGCCGCTGCCACCGCACGGTTCACTTCCACCACCATGGAAGGGGCCATTCTGGCCAGCGTGTCATAGAGCGCTGCGATCTGCCGCCAGTCGGTTGCCTCGGCGGTTGGGGCTTCGGCGTGCAGCGCGCTGATTGCCGCCTGCACCTGGTATGGTCCCGGGGCGTAAAGGGCAATCGCCTCGTCCAGTACCGCTATTCCTTCCTCTATTTTTGCCTGATCCCAACAGGTGCGGTCCTGTTCTGCGAGCAGGATGAGTTCGCCCGCGGCATTGAGCCGCGCCTCGCGCCGCGAATCGTGCAGCAGCATGAGCGCCAGCAGGCCGCGCGCCTCGGCGCTTTGCGGCATCCAGCCCTGCGCCCCCCCCTGCGACAGCAGCGCGACCAGCACACGGCACAGGCGGATGGCTTCCCCGCACAGCTCGCGGCGGATCGAAGTATCCCCGCTGGTGGCGACATACCCTTCATTGAAGATCAGGTAGATCACCGCCAGCAGCGCTTCCAGCCGCTCTGGCAGCAGATCGACGGGCGGCACGCGGTAGGGAATGCCCGCCTCACGGATTTTCTTCCGCGCCCGAGCCAACCGCTGGGCCATGGTTGGCTCGGGGACAAGGAACGCCCGCGCGACCTGCTGCGTGGATAAGCCGCCGAGCGTGTGCAGCGTCAGCGCCACCTGCGCCTCCAACGAAAGCGAAGGATGGCAGCAGGTGAACATCAATTTCAGACGGTCGTCTGGGATTTGGGCATCGTCCATCTCAGGCTCATCCTGTGAAATTTGGGGATCGAGGGTGACCAGAGTACGTTCGAGGGTCGTTGACCGTCGCACGCGATCGATGGCACGACGCTTGGCAACGGCCGTCAGCCAGGCTCCGGGATTATTGGGAATGCCATTGCTCTCCCAACTTTTCAGGGCATTGATCAGTGCATCCTGTAAAGCATCCTCGGCGAGGTCGAAATCCCCGAACTGGCTGATCAATGTCGCCAGGACGCGCCCATGCTCTTCGCGGAAGATTCTTTCGACTTGTTCCGCTGCGGTCATCCGATCTCCAACTTCATGATCCCGGCGACCACAAAGGCCGGATCTCAATCGAGCCGTATTTCGCGGTGGGAATCTTTTCCGCCCAGCGAATCGCTTCATCGAGATCATTGCACTCCACCAGGAAATATCCGCCTAGCTGCTCGTGCGTCTCGGCAAACGGGCCGTCGGTGATCATGGTTTTGTCGTTCCGGACGCGGACAGTCGTCGCGCTGGTGTTGGGGGCGACACCGCTGCTGGAAATCAGTACACCGGATACCGACATCTCCTTTCTGAACTCGGCCCAGGTCTTGGCTGCAGCCTGTAATTCTTCCTTCGACCATTTTGAGCCAATTGACTCATCTGCATACATCAATAACAGGTATTTCATGAGTTTTGTCTCCTGTGGTGAATGGTTCTTACTCCTGAGCGAAAGTCACCTGGTTACCATCCGGGTCTTGGAACTGAAGAAACTTTACGCCTGAGCCTGGACCGTACAAGTTGTCCCTGACCTCACCAGTTTTGACACCCTTTTCATTAAGCTCTTTGTACGCGGCTGCAATGTCGGAAGTTGAAAGATAGAACCCCAGGGTGCCGGGTTTCGGTGGTTCATTGGACGTCGTACTTGACCTCGCGAGAGTAATAGACGCCCCGCCGCCGGGAAGGGTGAGCGTTACCCACCAGTTATCATCATTTTGGCGGTAGTCCGTTGCGACCTCTAAGCCTAGCTTCTCCGCATAAAACTCTTTTGCCTTTTTCATGTCAC
>JAKEFB010000140.1 GCA_022616275.1 Chloroflexota bacterium | reverse complement strand
ACTTGATGACTAACAACCGCAATTTTAGAACGAATGATGATGACGGATCCAATCATCCTCTGCGAAAACCTGGTAAAGATCTACAAGGTCGCTGACCTGGAGGTGTTGGCCTTGCAAGGGTTGGACCTGTCCGTCCAGCGCGGCGAGCTGATGGGCATTGTCGGCGTCAGCGGCAGCGGTAAATCTACCCTGATGAACGTGCTCGGCGGGCTGGTCCGGCCGTCGGCCGGCCGCGTCGTCGTGGACGGTTACGAGCTGCTAAAGCTGTCGAGCACGGCCCTGGACCGCTACCGGCGGACCAGGGTCGGCTTTGTCTGGCAAGAGGGGGCGCGCAACCTGATCCCCTACCTGGACGCCCTGGAGAACGTCCAGATGCCGATGACGCTGGCCGGCACAGGCGGCAAACGGGCCCGGCAACAGGCCGAGGCGCTGCTGGATATGGTCGGGCTGTCAGACCGCCGCCACCACTACCTGGCCGAATTGTCGGGCGGCGAGCAGCAGCGGGTAGCCATTGCCGTGGCCCTGGCTAACCACCCGGCTATTCTGCTGGCCGACGAGCCGACCGGCGAACTGGACTCGGCCACGGCCTTGACCGTCTACCAGGCTTTCCAGAACCTGAACCAGGAATTGGGACTGACGATCTTGATTGTCAGCCACGACCCGGCTATTGCCCAGCACGTCCAGCGGGTGATGGCCATCCGCGACGGCAAGGCGGCCAGCGAAACGGTCCGGGCCAGGCGGCCGGATCCTTCAAGAGAAGGCCCGCCAACCGGAGAGGATCATGATGAGGAGCATTTTGAAGAGTTAGTCGTCCTGGACTCGGCCGGGCGGCTGCAAGTGCCCAAAGCGTACCGCGAGGCGCTGCAAATCAAAGGCCGGGTGCGCATGGAACTGGTGGACGGCCACCTGGTCATTCACTCCGTGGCCGAGGCCGAGTACGCCCGCCAGACGGCCGCCAGGCCAAAAAGCCCAGGCGCGGCCACTCCCACCACCGGCCGCCGGCCAAAGTGGCTGGCCCGCTGGCGGAGGAACAAACCATGACCACTGCCCTGGCCATTCAGGCCCGCCAACTGCAGCGGATTTACCAGACCGGAACGCTGAAAGTCCACGCTTTGCGCGGCGTTGACCTGGATGTGCCCGCCGGCCGCTTTGTGGCCGTGAAGGGGCGCTCCGGCAGCGGCAAGACGACGCTGCTCAACTGCCTGGGCGGGCTGGACCAGCCAACGGGGGGGTTGGTCCAGGTCTACGGCCGGTCGCTGGCCGGCCTCAACGACCGGCAGTTAACTCTCTGGCGGCAGAAAGAGGTTGGCTTCATCTTCCAATCTTTCGGCCTGCTGCCGACTCTCTCGGCCTACGAAAACGTGGAGCTGATGCTGCGCATCGCCGGCTTCCCGCGCCAGCAGCGGCGCGACCGGGCCAGGCGCTGCCTGGAGCTGGTCGGCCTGGACAAGTGGGCCAACCACCGCCCCTATGAGCTATCTGGCGGCCAGCAGCAGCGGGTGGCCATTGCCCGCGCCCTGGCCAACCAGCCCCGCCTGATCCTGGCCGACGAAGCCACCGGCGAGCTGGACACGGAAACGACGCACGACATTCTCAACCTGTTCCGGCGCATCGTCCAGGAAGAAGAGGTGACGATGCTCCTGGCCAGCCACGATCCGCTGGTTGACGAGTACGTGGATGAGGTTATTCTGTTGGAGGATGGGCGGATCAAATCCCCGGCCGTGCTTGCTCCGAATCCGTCATGCTGAGCGGAGTCTTCGGAGTGAAGCATCCCAGCGACCGCCATCAATAAGAACACTCAGTTCTGCGTAGCGGAGCGAAGAATCCCTATAGTTGGGCGAATTGAGAGGGATTCTTCGGTGCTATCGCACCTCAGAATGACAGTTGAAGCCTTGTGCTCAAATGGAAATCCTTAAGAGTGAACGATGAAACTAGGCATCATCGGTCTGCCCGGTTCGGGCAAAACGACTATCTTTAACGCCCTGACGCGGGGCAACGCCCCCACGGGCCAGAGCATGGGCGGCCGGTTCGACGTGTTGACGGCCGTGGTGGACGTGCCTGATAAGCGGGTGGACGTGCTGAGCGACCTGTTCCGGCCGCAAAAGACGACCTACGCCAAAGTCACCTACACGGACGTGGCCGGGCTGCAAAAAGGGATGGGCGAAAGCGGCGGCATGAGCGGCCCCATCCTCAACCACCTGGCCGGCCTGGACGGCTTTGTCCACGTCGTGCGGGCCTTTGCAGACGAAAACGTGCCCCACCTGGAAGGGTCGGTGGACCCGGCCCGCGACCTGGCCATTCTGGACACGGAATTCCTGCTCAACGACCTGCTGGCCGTGGAAGGCAAGCTGGAACGACTGCGCGAGGGGCTGGCCAAGGGCGCGTTCAAGAACAAGGCGGCGGCCGAAGTCGAATTAGCTCTGTTTGAGCAACTGCACGGGACGCTGGCCGGGGAACGGCCGCTGCGCGAGCTGGCGCTGGACGAGGAATCGCTCAAATCGTTAAGAGGGTATGGCCTGCTGACGCTCAAGCCGGTCCTGGTGGTGGCCAATATTGGCGACGACCAGGCCGAAGTGGCCCTGGAGTACCCCTACCGCCACAGCCTGGTGGCCAATCTGCGCGGCAAGCTGGAGATGGAGCTGGCCCAACTGAGCGGCGACGACCTGGCGCTCTTCATGGAAGAATACCACGTCGCCGAGCTGGGCCTGGACCGGGTGATCCACCTGAGCTACGAGCTGATGGGGCTGCTGTCGTTTTTCACCGTCGGCGAAGACGAGGTCCGGGCCTGGACGGTGCAGCGGGGGGCCACCGCCCTGGACGCGGCCGCGACCATCCACACCGACCTGGCCAGGGGCTTTATCCGGGCCGAAGTCATTCCCGTTGACCAGCTCGTCGCCCTGGGCGGACTGGCCGAAGCGCGGGCGGCCGGCAAGCTGCGGTTGGAGGGCAAGACCTATCTCGTCCAGGATGGGGACATTATTCACATTAAGTTTAATATCTGATTCATTCGCGCTATTCGCCCATTCGTACCATTCGCGATTTTTAAGATAGTCGTATTGCAACTAGCTTTCTTCCTATTCCGTATAGGAGGCGGCAATGCTATAATTGCCAGCGTCATGAGTACCGACCACCGGCACCTCAACCCGTTTTTCAACCGCCAGCGCATTACCGACCCTAGCTACTTTTTCGGCCGGCAACGCCCCCTGGAGGCGCTGTACAGCGCCATTGCCACCCGTCAGTGCCGCTCGCTGATTGGCGAGCGAAAGCTGGGCAAGAGTTCCTTGCTCACTTACCTGGCCGACGCCACCACGCTGCAAGCCCACGGCCTGGACCCGGAGCGCCACGTCTTCATTTACGTGGACCTGGAGGGCATGTCTAACGTCAGCTACGACGAATTCTGGCCGGAAATCCTGGACCGGCTGGAGAGTTCCCTGCCGGCCGGCCAGGAGGAGTTACGCCAGATGAGCCGCGAGTTGTCGCTGGCGGCCGAGGTGCGCTTTACTCTGGTCCGCCGCCTGCTGCGCCGCGTCGAGCGGGCCGGCCTGACCGTGGTCCTCATGCTAGACGAGTTTGAGAGCCTGGCGGCCAACGAGGCCTTCAACGCCAGCTTCTACGGCGAGTTGCGCAGCCTGGCCGGGGAAATGGGCGTCGTCTACCTGACCGCTTCCAAGCGCAGCCTCTACGACCTCACCTACCAGCACGCCGACACCCTTTCCTCGCCCTTCTTCAACATCTTCTCCGAAGAGCGGCTGGGCCTGATGCCGGAAGAGGAGGCCCGGGGCTTGCTGGCCGGGTTATCGGCTAAAGACGGCCACGAGCCGTTTGCCGCTGAAGAGATCAACCAAGTGGTTGACCTGGCCGGAACTCACCCCTTTTTCCTCCAGGTCGCCGGCCACTACCTCTACGCTGCCCACGAGGAAGAACTGGACGGCGAGCAAATTCTGGCCACCACGGCCCGCCGCTTCCAGGCCGAGGCCGAGGACCACTACCGCTACCTGTGGAACCAGCTCCACGAAGTGGACCAGGACGCCCTGCTCCGGCCGGAACGGGCTTCGCCGGAATTGGTCAAAGAGCTGCAGACCAAGGCGCTGCTCAAACCAGGCGAGGGCCGGCGGCAGCCCTTTAGCCGGGCCTTTGCCGACTTTCTGGGCCGCAACCCGGGCCGCAACTCCTCGACCTCGGCCGGCAGCATCCGCGTTTCCCGCTCCGACACCAGCGACCTGACCGGGGCCACGCTGGGCAATTACCGCGTCCTCAACGCCGTCGGCCGGGGCGGCATGGCCGTGGTCTACAAAGGCTACCAACCCTCCCTGGACCGCTACGTGGCCATCAAGGTCATGTCTCGACAACTGGTCAGCGAAGAGACCTTCCTGGAGCGGTTCCAGCGCGAGGCGGCCGGCGTGGCCCAACTGCGCCACCAGAACCTGGTGCAAATGTACGACTTTGGCGTCCACAACGACCTCTCTTACATGGTCATGGAATACATAGACGGCGAGACGCTGAAGGCCCGGCTGGTGGAGTTGCGGCAAAACGGCCGGCGCATGCCCCTCGACGAAGTGGCGGCCATCATCCGCGACGTGGCCGCCGCCCTGGACTACGCCCACGCCCACGGTATCGTCCACCGCGACGTAAAACCGGCCAACATCATGCTCCGCCGCGAAGAGCGCCTGGCCCGGTTCACCGGCGCCGTCCCCTTCATCGCCGTGCTGACCGATTTTGGCGTGGCCCGCATGTTGGAAGGCGTCCAACTGACCGGGACCGGGGCGACCATCGGCACGCCCGACTATATGTCGCCGGAACAGGCCCAGGGCCAGCCGGCCGAGGCTACGTCGGACATTTACTCCCTGGGCATTGTTCTATACGAAATGCTGACCGGCCGGCTGCCTTTCACGGCCGACACCCCGATGGCCATCTTGTTGCAGCACATGCAGGCCGACCCGCCATCGCTGCTGACCCAGGTCCCTGATTTGCCCGGTAACCTAGAATGGGTCCTCATGCAGGCCCTGGCCAAACGGCCGGACCACCGTTTTACTACCGCCGGCCGCCTGTCCGAAGCCCTGCTCCAGACCACCAACGGCGCCTGACAGACCATGAAATAACCTCCCGGAGGTTTGAAACCTCCGGGAGGTTGTCACTAGCTGATGAAATACCGCTCCATTACCACCGGCCTGCTGGCCGGCCTGTTTCTCACCCTTACCAGCCTTTACCCGGCGCTTAGCCTGGTCGCGCCGCTGTTCAGACTGGAGGGCTGGCAGCGGCCGGTGGGCAACGAGCTGGTCCACGGCCTGCTGCTGATGGTGATAGTCGCCGTTTCCATGCCCGTTCTCTTTGGCTTTGGCGCTATCGCCGCCTGGCGCGCCAGAGCGCGTACGGTGCACGAGGGCGCCATGGCCGGTGGGCTGGCCGGCCTGACGGCCGGCCTCATTTATTACCTGGGCATCGTCGGGCCGATGAACGCCCTGGCCGCTTATGCCTGGTTGGCCCCGCACCGGCCGACCCCCGAGGCCATCTGGCCCTCCCTTAGCCGGTTGGAAGCCTACGTGGCCACTTTAATGACGACCGGCGATTATTACCTCTGGGCCGCAGCGCTGGCCTTTATCCTCCTTGGTTTGGCCACAGGGAGCATGATCGGTTATTTCGGCCGCCGCAAGGTGTACCCGGAACCAGCTACCCTATTAGAGAGGGTCAAAACGGAATACCCCACCCGCTGGTGGTTCGCCCACGACCATTCGCCGGTACGGGTGGCGTTGATCGTCGGGGCGGCCGTGGGTATCTTGTACACCCTGGTAACCCTCAGTCGCTTCTACATCGCCTTCAGCCGGGAAGTGCCGCAGTTGGCCGAGGCCTTGCGCCGCAGCCTGCCGGGCGGTTCCATCGTCACCGGCTCTATCCTCCGGACGCTGCCCCTTCTCACCCCCCTGGGCGCGTTGGGTCTCGTTACCTTCGGCGCGGCCGTCGTCTTCTTGCTCAAGGACCCGCCCAGCCGTTTCCGCACCCGGTTGAGTTCCGTCATGCTAACCGGCCTCGTCCTGCTTGCTCCGCTGGTCCTGGCCGGCGTGCGGATTGTTTCTTTTCACCTGGGGCTGGAGCCGTTCTATATGTTTGAAGAAGTCTATACCGAGCCAGGGGAGTGGAACCAACTGCCATTCCCACCGATGATCGTGCCCGGTCTCGTCGGCACTCCCCAGGTCATCGCTTTGCTCATGCTCCTGGCGCCCTGGGCGCTATTGGCGGCGGCCGTGCCGGCCGTATTGCTGGTTAGCCTGGCCCAGGGCCTGGTTTATTCGACGATCATTCCTCTCTTTCGCCTCTCGCCGGTAGACGAAGCGGCCGCTATCGAGCGCCGCCTGCAACGCCACCCAAACGAATTATTGCCGGCCATCTACACCCTCTTCGGCCGCTCGCGCTGCGGTTACGAAACCCTGGTCCACCTGGCCGCCCGCAGCCAGAAGAAGACGCCGGACGTGGCCTTGCTGGCTGCCAGCCTGCACACCCTGGGGACCAGCCGGGAGATGGAACAGCAAACCCAGGCCGTCCGCCAGGTGCGCCAGGTGCTGGACAAACACCCTGACTGGCGCTGGGCGGCCGATTTCGGCGCCGTCTACCGCGCCCTGGACGAAGTCCTGTCGGCCGGGGCCATTTACCACATCCTGGCCATCCGGCCGCTGCCGGAACAACAGACTTCTTCTCTGCCGCCGCTCATCGTGAAAGGGGTGCAGCACGTCGGCCGGGTGATCATGGAGTTTCACAAAATAGACAAGGTCGAAGACCTGGCCAGCAAGCTCATTTTTCTGGAAAACAGCCTGGAGGCCATTCGCCACGCCCAGCGCTTTGTCGAAGGGGAAATGGACAAACAGGAGAACGGCCACGTCACCACGACCATCCTGCCGGAAAAGCCGGCCCTGGCCAGCGCCCTGGACCACTGGCAGGGGATAGTCATCGCTTCTATCAAGCGGCTCAAAGGCCGGGCTGAATTAAGTTGTGAGTTACTGACCCGGCAAAGCACCTTTGCCGCCCAGGTCCCCTTCTGCTGCCGGCTGGTCAACAGCGGCCTGAACGTCGCCCAACAGGTGCGCGTCCGGCTGCTGCCCGGCGAGGACTACCAGTTGGCCAACGGCGAGGCCGAAGTGATTGAAATTTTGCCCCCCGGCGAGGAACGGGAAGTAAAGATCCCGCTCATCCCGGCCGAGGGGGCGCGCCGCCTGCGGACTGCCTGGGAAGTGACCTATGACGACGCGGTAGACGCCAACCGGACTCTCTCTTTCGCCGACGTGATCGAGTTTACGGCGCCGGAGAAAGCGTTTGAACGCATCTTCCCCATCCCCTACGTTACCGGCACGCCCCTCAAGACCGACGATGTTTTTGTCGGCCGGGAAGATGTCTTCGCCTTCATCCGCGAAAACCTGCTGGGGGCACACCAGAACAACATCATCATCCTACACGGCCAGCGGCGAACCGGCAAGACCTCGGTGCTCTACCGCCTGGGCCAGGCCATGAGCGACACCCATTACGGCGTCCTGATTGACATGCAGGGCAAGCCGGCCCGGGGCGAGGCCGACTTCCTCTACTCCATTGCCGACGACATCACCTTTGCCCTGGAAGAGCACGATGTCTTCGCCGAGTTGCCGCCCCGCTCGGCCTTTGACGAGGCGCCGGAGTTCTTCTTCCGCTCCCGCTTCCTGCGCACCCTTTATCCCCACCTGGACGGCAAAAACCTGCTGCTCATGTTCGACGAATTCGAGGAATTGCAGCGGCGGGTAGAAGACGGCCGGCTCCAGCCGGAAATCTTCCAGTTTTTACGCAACCTGATGCAGCACGAAGAGCGGGTGGATTTTATCTTCTCGGGGACGCACAAGCTGGAAGAACTGGGGGCGGAGTACTGGTCCATGCTCTTCAACATTGCCGTTTACAAGCCCATTACCTTCCTCAGTCCCGGCGAAGTGCGGCGGCTGATGGCCGAACCGGTGACCAGCTCCAACCTGGAGTACGACTCGCTGGCCGTGGACCGGATCATCGGCGTCACCGCCGGCCACCCCTACTTCACCCAGTTGGTGCTGCACGAGATGATCGTCTACTACAACGAAACGGAGCACGGCTACGTCACCGTCACCGACGTGGACCAGGTGTTGGAGCGCATCGTCGAGCGCGGCGAGGCCCATTTCAAATACATCTGGGCCGAGTCCAGCCCGGCCGAGCAAGAGGTTCTCAAAGGGATGGCCGAGATGCTGGTCAGCGCCGAGGCCGTCAGCGCCAACGACCTGGCCGCCTACCTGCGCGAGCGGGGCTGCCAATCGGCCGACAACTGGCAGCGCGCCCTGGCCACCCTGGAAAGCCGCGACATCCTCACCCGCCGCAGCGCCAAGAGCCAGATTTACCGCTTCAAAGTAGACCTGATCCGCCTCTGGATTGACAAGACCCGCCCGGCGCTGTAGCGCCGTTCGGAAAAACCTCCCGGAGGTTTGGCGCCAGAGGTCGGCAATAGACATCAACCTCCGGGAGGTTACTCTTTCAGCGCGTTGTACGATAGCGCCGTGCCGGCGATCAGGAGCGCCACGTTGAGGTAGATCGGCCCCAGGTGGCCGAGCGTATCCAGGCCGTAGCCATAGTGCAGCGGCAGGGCAATGACCAGAGCGCTGACTGGCGCGACCAAGGCCGTCCATAGCGCCCACTTCTGCCCCGTACGGATGCCGAACCAGGCCAGGGCGACCACCGCCAGGCCCAGGGCAATGATGAGCCCGGCCAGAGCGACCTGCACGTGGCTAATGTAGTCGTAGAGTTGCGGGCTGAAGGCGGCGATCTGCTCCGGCGTAGCACCGACGTGGTCAGGCGTCAGGCCGAGTTCGATGAAAGTGGTAAAGTTGAGGATGAGGACCAGGATGCCGTAGCCGATCAGCCCCAGGCCTGACAGGGCCACGACTTTCGCGCCGAGGACGGCCGAGGGGACGGCCGTCATGGGGGATGACATTTGATAGTGAGTATTCACTGTATTCTCTCCTTTGGCCAGGTATTTGTTCGCCTCGTACTTCCAGGGTAGCAGATAGCCGTACCGGCAACGTCCCACAAGGCGTCTCAAAACACGTCTCACCCAGGCCAGATCGTCCAGTTTTGCTATAATTGTTGTTCGTGTCAGGGTTGTCTCTATCGCTTCTGGGCTCGCCGCGCGTTGAACGGAATGGCCTTCTGATCACTATCAGTCGCCGCAAGGCCATCGCCCTATTGGTCTACCTGGCCGTCACCGGGCGTACGCACCAGCGCGATGCGCTCGCTGCCCTCCTCTGGCCGGAGATGGACCAGAGCGCCGCTCGTTCCGCCCTACGCCGCCACCTGTGGGCCCTCGGCAAGGCACTGGGCGGCGCAGTGAAAGCGGACCAGGAGACGGCCGGTCTGGGGGACGAAGCGATCTGGCTCGACGTGGCCGCATTTCGCGGTCTGCTGGCCGCCTGCCGGACGCACGGCCATCCGGAAATGGTCGTGTGTGAACGCTGCCTGGAAAAGTTGAGCCGCGCGGCCGACCTCTACCACGATGATTTCCTGGCCGGCTTCACCCTTTCCGGCTGTCCTGAGTTTGACGAGTGGCAGTTCTTTCAAACCGAAGGGCTACGCCGGGACTGCGCCGACCTGTTAGCCAGGCTGGTGCGCGTCTACAGCGCCCGCCACGACTTCGAGCGAGCGATTAGCCACACCCGGCGCTGGCTGGCGCTTGACCCGTTGCAGGAGCACGTTCACCGCCAGCTCATGCAGCTCTACGACTGGTCTGGACAGCGCAACGCCGGCCTGCGCCAGTACGAGCTATGCAAGCAGCGCCTGGAAGAAGAGCTGGGCGTGCGCCCCGAAGCGACAACTACTTGGCTATACGAGGCCATCCGGGCCGGCAACCGGCAGCCGCTGCCCATCGCTGCCCAGGAGCAGCCGGACGTACAGTACGCCCGCAGCAGCGACCATTACATCGCCTACCAGGTCTACGGTGACGCACCGCCTAGTCTGGTGTGGATCGCCGGGTTTGTCACCCACCTGGAGCACGCCTGGGCAGAGCCTGGACTGGTCCACTTCCGCAACCGGCTGGCGGCCTGCTCGCGTTTGGTGCTGTTTGATAAAAGAGGGCGAGGGCTGTCGGATCGCGTGGCCCGCCCACCCACGGCGCTGGAGATGGTGGGGGACACGCTGGCGGTTATGGACGCGGCCGGGGTGCAGCGGGGGGTGCTGCTGGGTACTTCCGAGGGCGGCGGGATAGCCGCGCAGTTCGCGGCCGCTTATCCGGAGCGAGTGGCGGCGCTGATCTTGTACGGGGCTTTTGTCAAAGGGACCCGGTCGGCCGATTACCCCTGGGCGCCGCCAGCGTCTTTCTGGGACCAGTGGCAGAAAAAGATGGTCGAGAGCTGGGGCCAGCCGCAAGCACTCGAGGTTTTTGCCCCGAGCCTGGCCGGTGACAGACACTTTCGGCGATGGTGGGCCGAGTTTCTGCGGATGGGCGTAAGCCCAGGCGACCTGGCCTCCCTCATTGAAATCCAGCGGCATCTCGACGTGCGCCATGCTCTGGCTGAGATTGAGGCGCCCACCCTGGTCCTGCATCGAAGAGGCGACCGGGCGGTCCCGGTAGGGTCAGGCCGCTATCTGGCCGCCCATATCCGCAACGCCAGGTACGTCGAGCTGGAAGGGATTGATCACTTCTGGTGGGTAGGCGATGCGAACAGTCTCCTGGCTGAGATCGAAAACTTTCTTAGGAAAAGTCTGCAATCAAGTTGAGCTGGCTCCCATTTCAATCCTGGCTACCCTGTTGGTCTTTAAGGGCACTGTTCGGTCATAGCTCCAATTCGGCCATCACTGTCATGATTGGCTGAACGTTAAACCCGGCCGGGCCGCCGGCCGGTTCGCGCCGCAGTTCGCGGCAGACCAGGCCGTCCTTGAGGAAAATTACCCGGTCGGCGTAAGCGGCCGCGCGGGGGTCGTGGGTCACTATGACAATGGTGGCCGCCAGTTCGGTGCAGGCCCGGCGTAGCAGCTCCAGGACGGCCGTTCCCGCCCTCGAATCCAGGTTGCCAGTTGGCTCGTCGGCCAACACAATTTCCGGGTCGTGGACAAAGGCGCGGGCAATGGCCACCCGTTGTTGTTGGCCGCCGGACAGTTGCTCCGGTTTGTGGTGGCGGCGCTCGTTCAGGCCCACCAGCTTTAGCAAGCCGTCAATCTTCTCCTGGTACTGGCGCAACGACCGGCCGTCAATAAGCAATGGCAGGGCCACGTTTTCCTCGGCCGTCAGCGTTGGCAACAGGTTATAGAACTGGAAGATAAAGCCCACCTTGCGCCGGCGCATGACGGTGATTTCATTGTCACTCAAATGCGACAGCGGCCGGCCGGCCAGCGTAATCTCGCCACCGCTTGGCCCATCCAGCCCGCCCAACAGGTGCAGCAGTGTGGACTTGCCGGAGCCGGACGGCCCCATAATGGCTACAAACTCCCCTTTCTCTACCACCAGGGTAACGCCGTTCAACGCCTTGATCGTCACCTCGCCCATACGGTACTGTTTCGTCACCTGGTTCGCTTCTAGCACAGCCATTACGTTTACTCCGTCTAAGGGCCCAAGCCGGTCTCTGACCGAGCCTGCAGCCGGCCCGCCACTATAGTTTACGAGCCGTCTTTCTCCATTCCTGGTCTCTACTAACCGGGCACCAGCAGAGCGCCCTTCGTTACCTGTCTGTTTTTCGTGGCGGTTTTGCGGCGGCGGCCGGGCTGGCTGTGGCCGGGGCAGAGCAACAGACGTTAGACGCCCTGGTGGCTAAATCGTTACTCGTCGTTGAAGAACGGGACGGCGGCCCGCGTTACCGCCTGCTGGAAATCATCCGCGAGTACGCCCAGGAGCAGTTAGAAGCCGGCCAGACGGCTGAGCCTGGCGATGCCCGGACCAGGCACCTGGCCTATTTCCTGGAGCTGGTTGAATCGGCCGGGCCATACGTACATAGTCCACAGCAGGCAATCCTGTTGAATCGCCTGGAAAGGGAACACGATAACTTGCGGGCCGCGCTGGCGTGGTCGTTAAGCGGCGAGGATAAAAGCTGGCTGCCACAAGCCGGTTTACGGCTGGCCAGAGCATTGTGGCGGTTCTGGGAGATCCGGGGTTATCAGGGCGAGGGGCGAGCATGGCTGGCCCGGACGTTAGGGCAACCGGAAACGATGGCCCAACCTTGCTGCGCGCCGAGGCGCTCAATGGCCTGGGGGGGCTGGTGTGGGACCAGGGCGACTATGCCACGGCGCGTGGCTGCTACGAAGAATCACTGGCCATCTATCGCCAGTTGGGGAATGACGAGGGTGTCATCAGAGTGCAGCCCAACCTGGCCGGCGTATTTATGGATCAAGAAGAGTACGCGGCCGCCCGCCCACTTTATGAACAAAGCCTGGTCATGGCCCGCCAGCTTGGATACTGGCGGGAGACAGCTACGGCGTTGAATAACCTGGGTCTGATCGCCAAAAATCAAGGCGATTACGCGGCCGCCCACGCCTTCCATGAAGAGAGCCTGGCGCTTAAACGGGAGTTGAAGGACCAGCGCGGTATCGCCACCTCACTCAACAACCTGGGCGAGCTGGCCCGGCTCCAGGGTGATGACGAAGCAGCCCAGGCCCTCTTTCGCGAAAACCTGGCCCTTAAACAGGAGATAAGCGACAAGCGCGGCATCGCTATTGGCCTTACCGGCCTGGTGAGTGTGGCTGTGGCCCAGGGGCAGCTTATCCCGGCCGCCCGCCTGTTGGGATTTATGGACTCGCTGTTGCTCACCCTTGGGGTCTCGCTAGCGCCGGTGAACGATGAAATCCGCGCCCAGGACACGGCCACGATTCGCGCCCAGTTGGATGAGATGACCTTTGCCACCGCCTGGGCCGAAGGCCAGGCGATGACGTTGGAACAGGCAGTGGCCTATGGGCTGGGAAAGGCCTTGTAAGGGCCCAGTATTGGTTATTGGTTATTGGTGAAGGTCCAATAACCAATAACCAATAACTCCTTAATCTTCTGCCAGGACGATAATACGGTCCTCTTCGCCGAAGGTTACTGATTGGGACTTGGGTGGGTTCACGCGCACACCGTAGGAGTTGGCCGGATCATAGGCCTGGGCGCGCAACCGGTAGCCAATGGCCACCTGGCCGCGCCGCCTGGCTGCCTCGACGATAGTGTAGAAGTTGACCGGCTTATTCAATTGAACGTAATCGCCGGCCGGTTTCAGATACAGTTCTGACCCTTCCGGATCAAACAGATCCTGGAAGACAGGAGTCAATCGCTTGTTCTCGGAAATTTGCGACAACATCAGGCTGACCAGCTTATCGCTGACAATAAAGTCGTCGGCGCGGGTGGCTTCGGCCAGTTCCCGGTTGCGCACGTCCACCATCTCGCTGACGATGGAGAAAGGCTGGTTGTGCTGTGTGGCAATGTGGCGCAGGTGCAGCAGCGTCACCAGCGTCCGGGCGTCCGTCTCCTGCGGGTCCAGGCTATCGGAGTAACCCAGGACGATAATGTGGTCATAGGTCTGGACGGCCAGGTCGTTTAACGTCTGGGGGTCGGTGGTGTCCCCCGGCCGGTAGACCACGGCCTGGTTGCGATAAGGCTGGCGCTCGATCTCTTCCGGCGATGAATGGCCGTTTGGCGAAAGCAGGCTGGCCTCGGCGACCACCGTCACTTCGGAACCGGGGCCAACATAGTTGTCCAGCTCACCCACCAGGGTAAAGATGCGTTCGTTCCAGCCCAGGATGAGGGTCCGCTCTCGCGGCAACTCGCCACCGGCGGCTTCGCGGATGGCGCCGGCGTCTATGCCGTAATCGCTCCGGCCGGACAGCCGTACCGTGTCGTCGTCGGCCGAAACAGCGATTACGGCGTCGCCGGTCTGGATGACTGTCTCCATCGGCGGATTAAGCTGGACCTGGTCACCCTTCAGCGCCAGGCCAATGATGGCCGAATCTTCGTAAGCCAGCAGCGCCTCGCCAAAGCTCTTGCCGAGCAATCCTGGCTCCTCCTGGAAGTAAATCTCGTCCCCGCCAAAGTCCAACAATTCGGTGTAGACGACCGACAGGCCGGACTGCCGGCAGGCCTGGGCGGCAATTCGGGCAATCAGGTCGCCGGCCAGCACCAACTGGACCTCGTCGCCGCCGGCCAGCCGGCCCACTTCCATATTTTTCGGCTCGTGAATGACAGCCACGATGTGATACGGCTCCGGGCGGCGGTTGGGGTTATTGGTTAGAGCCAGGATACTCTTAATGACGTTGGCATCCGGGTTTTCCGATTCCGGCGGCAGGATGATGATGGAGCGGGCGGCGTGAGGGTTGATAATTTCCAGGTCGGTCGGGTCCATCGGGCTGCCGCTGCGGCAAACGACGCGCGTCCGGCCGGTGTCACTCACCCGGGCCTCAATTTCGTCCTCCATCTCCACCTTGTCCTTTTCGGCCAGGACGGCGATGCAGGAGCGAGGCTGGTTGGCGTTGGCAATGACCAGCTCGGAGATGATGGTAAAGATTTGCGACGACCAGCCGAGAATGACGGTGTGGTTTTCTTCAGCCACAAAGGAGTGGCCCTTGCGTAGTTGCTCCAGCCGCTCCTCCAGCGAGGTGGTCAGGATACCAATGAGGGTGCTGACCAGGAAAATGCCGGCCATCGTCACCACCAGCATGGTCAGCAAAAACGGCCAGTTGCCTGTGTCCCCGCCCATTGTGCCGGCGTCCAGCGTCCGCATCAGGCCGGCCCAGACGAGGTCCAAGAAACCACGTTGTTCCGGGTCAATGCGGGTGATCCTGACGAAAAAAGAAATCACCACGAGCATCACCAGGGAAATGATAAACAGCCAGACAATCAGCCCGGCCGGGCCACGCGACATGGTATTGTCAAATTGATACCGCAAACGGTCACGAAAAGTTATTTTCCGCACGGAACCCTCCTTAGGTAGAGATACAATTTTTTAAACAACAGCAACAAAAAACAGGGCACAAACGCAGTGCGTATTATACCCTGTTTTCTCTTTTGTGCTGATGGAGAGTAGAGAATGGAGATTGGCAACCAAAGGTTGCTCACAATCTCCGATCTCTACTCTCCAATCTCTACTTCTAGTTGTTCAGCCAGCTCCTCCGCCGTCGTGACCGGGGCCTGGCAGGCAAAACGGTAGCAGACGTAAGCCGTGGCCCGGCCGTTGCGCCGCTCGCGGCCGGCCAGCAGGGGAATGTGCGTCCCATCGTCGCCCACAGCCACCACCAGGTGCGGCCGGTAAGCGGCAAAGACCGTATCCACCAACGCCGCCGTGTCGGCCGCGGCCGGGTCGCCGGCAATGGCCACTTCGCGAGGCCGGCCCAGGATAAAAGTGGCGGCGCACAGCCAGTGGGCAAAGCCGGTCGGATATTGGGCCATCGCCCCGTAAAGGGCTGAGACCATCTTTTCGGCCACGTCCCAATAGTCGCCGTTGCCGGTGTAGAGGCTGAGCTGGAGCAGGACGTAGGCGGCCATGGCGTTACCGCTGGGCGTGGCGTTGTCCTGCAGGTCCTTCGGCCGGTAAATTAATGCCTCGTGGTCGTCGGAAGTGTCAAAGAAGCCGCCGTTGGCCTCATCCTGGAAATGGGCCATCATGATTCCCGTTAATTCCCCGGCCCAGCGGAACCAGCGCTCCTCAAAGGTATTCTGGTAGAGGGCCAGTAAGGCGTCGGCCAGGTAGGCGTAATCCTCCAGGTAAGCGTTGTAGCGGGCCTCGACGCCGGCTTTCCAGGTACGCCGCAGCCGGCCGTCCGCTTGACGCATCGTCTGATAGAGGAATTCAGCGTTTTGTACGGCCGCCTGGGTGTAATCCGGCCGGTCCAGGTCCCGGCCGGCCTCGGCCAGGGCGGCCAGGGCCAGGCCGTTCCAGGCCGTCAACACCTTGTCGTCCAGCCCCGGCCAGACGCGCCGGGCCCGTGCTGCATACATCTTTTGCCGGGCAGCGGCCAGCTTCTCCCGGGCTTCCGCCTCGCCCAGGCCGCTGGCCCCGGCCACCTCTTCCAGGCTGCGGGACACGTGGAGGATATTTTTGCCCTCCCAGTTGCCCCCCTCGCTGACGCCGTAATAGTCCATAAACAGCCTGGCCTCGTCCCCCAGGATTTGCCGGATCTCGGCCGGCTCCCAGACGTAAAACCTGCCCTCCTCCCCTTCGCTGTCGGCGTCCAGGCTGCTGTAAAAGCCGCCGTCCGGGTGGCGCATTTCTCGCAGCATCCAGTCCAGCGTCTCTTCCACGATCCGGCGGTACAGCGGCCGGCCGGTCACCCGCCAGGCGTGCAGGTAAGCGCGGGCCAGCAGGCCGTTGTCGTACAACATCTTTTCAAAGTGAGGCACCAGCCACTCGTCGTCCGTCGAATAGCGGGCAAAGCCGCCGCCCACCTGATCGTACATGCCGCCGTAGGCCATCTGCTCCAGCGTCAATTCGGCCATGGGCAACGCCTGTTGGTCGCCGCTCTGCTGGTGGCGGCGCAGCAGGAACTCAATGGCCATGGCCTGGGGGAACTTGGGCGCCCGGCCGAAGCCGCCTTTACGGCCGTCAAAGTTGCGCTCCAGCACGGCCAGCGCCCGCTGGAACAACCCTTCACTCAGCGTATTGGCCTGCCCTTCCAGGGTTGCCAGCCGGCTGAGATGTTGGGAGACCTGGGTGGCGTTTTCGGCAATCTCTTCGCGCCGCTCCTGCCAGGCCCGGGCCAGTTGGCCGAGCACCTGCTTAAAGCTGGGCATGCCATAACGCGGCGTCCGGGGAAAGTAAGTGCCGCCAAAGAACGGCTCCCCGTCGGGGGTCAGAACGACCGTCATTGGCCAGCCACCCTGGCCGGTCATGGCTACCACGGCGTTCATGTAAATGCTGTCCAGGTCCGGCCGTTCCTCCCGGTCCACCTTGACGTTGACAAAATGCTCGTTCATGAAGGCGGCCGTCTCTGCGTCCTCAAACGACTCGTGGGCCATGACGTGGCACCAGTGGCAGGCGGCGTAGCCGATGCTTAACAAAATTGGCTTGTTCTCTTCGCGGGCCTTGCGCAGCGCTTCCTCCCCCCACGGATACCAGGCCACGGGGTTGCCGGCGTGCTGCAGCAGATAGGGGCTTGTTTCGTTGGCCAGTCGGTTGCTCATTGTTTACTCCCTGGAGGGCGTATAGCGGCTTTGCCGACTATACGCCCTTGTATTTTCCTGTGATAATACCCTATCTCTTGCTAATATTCACCCATGCCCAAACGCAAACCACGGGGCCGGCCGCTGTTCCGGTGGCAGCGGTACAGCCATCTTATCCTGGCCGGCCTGGCCCTGATCGCTGCCTGGCTCTATCTGCCACCTTACGCCGATTCCTTCATCGGCGACGATTTCGTCCAGCAGTGGCGCATTCGCCACCTCGTTCACAACCCGGCCGGGGCTTACCGCATTCTCAGCCCTTTCTGGACCGACTGGTATTACCGGCCGGCGCAAAACTTGTGGTTCCTGGCCAACCGGCTGCTCTTCGGCCTGCAGCCGGCGGCTTACTACGCTCTGCAAATCGGCTGGCACTTGCTGGCCGTGGCCCTCGTCTACCGTCTGGCCCGCCGCCTGGGGCTGGGCCGGCCGGGCGCTCTGGCCGGCGCCGCCCTTTTCGCTATCAACGCCCAACACGCCCTGACCGTCAGTTGGATCAGCAGCATCGCCATCATCATGGCCGCCGTCTTCTCCCTGGTCGCGGTGCTGTGCCTCCCCTTCTGGAGACAAGGAGACAAGGAGACAAGGAGACAAGGGGAGGGGGAGATGAGTTGGCCGGGCCAACTCCGGGGACAAGGGGATCGCGCCGCGTTCCTGCCTCTCCCCCTCTCCCCCTCTCCCCCTCTCCCCCTCATCCTCCTCTTCACCCTTCTGGCGCTGTTAGCTCACGAGGAAGGTTTTCTGTTGCCCCTGGTCCTGGCGGCGGCCTGGTGGGTGAGCGGCCGGCGCTGGCCAGACCGGCCGGCCGAGTGGGCCACCGCTCTGTTACTGCTCCTGCTAATGGCTGGTTACGCCGCCATCCAGATCATCCGTCCCAACGCCAACCTGGAAGTAGACCAATCGTTTACGGCCAACCTTACCACGGCTCTCTCCCCGGCCAACGCCGCCCACTTTTTCCTGAGCGTACTCGGCCGCTGGCTGCTGCTGGCCGGCACGAGTTGGGGGGACGCGCTCCTGGCCGGGCTGGCGGCCGTGCCCGTCCTGGAAGTGGCGCTGGCCCTGGGCTTGCTGGCGCTCCTGGCGCTTTGGTTCCGGCGCGGCGGGCCGGCGGTGCGCCTGGGGCTGATCTGGGCCGCCCTGCACCTGGGCTTTATCTACCTGGCCCTCTGGTCGCAGCGGCCGGAGCTGTTCGACGGCCGCCACCTGTACCATAGTTGGGCCGGGATTTGCCTGGCTTTGGCGGCCGCCGGGCAACAACTGTTCCTGGCCGGCCGGCGGCCGGGCGCGGCCGGGCAACAACCCCGGGTTCTCCTGCTGGCCGCCCTGGCGCTATTTCTGTTCCTCCAGGCGCAGCGTGTCCGGCTGACCCAGGCCGGACTGGACACGCTGGCCAAGGAAGTACAGGCGGCCGAAGCGCAGATGAAAGCGCTGCTTCCCAGTGTGGACGACGAGACCCGTGTCTTTGCCGCCCGCTTTGTTCTCACCCCGGCCTACTTTGCTCCCACGGCCGCCGTCTGGTACGACCGGCCGGAACTGGAGGGAGGCAGCCTGGCCGTCCTTAAGCAGTACGAGGAAGTGACTAACAACTTTTACCTCTTTGATTACGGGGACGGCCGCCTCTACAACCTGATGCCGGAACTCCAGGCCCGGCGGCGGACGATCCTCCTCTGGCGGGAGCGGCCGGCGGTAGCCGAGTGGCTGCCGGATAATGGAGCGGCCACCCCCCTGGACCCGGCCGCTTATGAGATGGACCACATTGCCGGCCCGGAAACTGACCCGCGCCTGGCCATCCTGGTCCGGCCGCCGGCCGGGGGCTGGGCCTCGCTCGGCTTCCCGGCCAGAATCCCCCAGGGTGGCCAACTGGCTTTCGCCATCCTGGGCCGGCCCGGCCACCACTTCCGCGTCCGCCTGGTCAGGGCCAGGGGGCAGGAGGAAATTGTCTTTGACCAGGTATTGGACGAGGGGAGCGAGAATGGCTGGCAGGAAGCGATCATCCCGCTGGACCACCTGGACGGTCAGGCGGTGACTATTCGCCTGGAAGTGGCCGGCGGAGTAGCGGCCGGTGAACCTGCCTTCTGGGCTAACCCTCGCCTGGTGGTTCCCTAAAAATAACACCCGGTTTATCGTCCCGTAGCAGATCGTTGGGCATATCTTCTTCCTTACTTCAATACCTTCGCCATTTTCTATCTAAAGGGATGCTAGGCTACTCCTAGCAAGGATCTTCAGTCTACCTCTGGGGAATGAATTAAATCCGATCCGCATTT
>JAKEFB010000139.1 GCA_022616275.1 Chloroflexota bacterium | reverse complement strand
TCGTCCGGCCGCCCTGCCGAGCAGCCAGACTTGTTTTTGATAGGACCCTTGCTTCTTTTGTTCCTACCACTCTTCAGTTGTTAAAGTGCCTTCAATAAAAGCTACCTTCTTGATCATTGCTCAAGCCGGTCTTTCGACCGAGCTTACCTTGAGCAGGTTGGCAGCTTCTGGCAATACCAAACGCCAGGCAAATAATAACCTAGTAATCTACACAGCAGGTGCTTAAAGCACCTACAGAGTATAAAACTTGCGCCGCAATAAATACAATAATTAATTGCGCTGCGCGTTGGTCCTTTCCTTTTAACTTTTCGGAGGTACTAACGCTGTGACGTTACTCGCAGCTCCCTTTTCCCAAAGCGGATGGTAGTATAAACTATCTCTCCTCCGCTGTCAAGCCTTTTTTCATTAGAAAAACATTAGCCGCTTTTCCTTGACCAAATCGCCGGTTTCTGTGAAAATGTAAGCGCTTACAGAAACCGTTTACACAGGTGCCAGGTGCAGAAGGAAAACATTCCTGAGGAAAACATCCCTGTTCGGGCAAATATCAACGACGTGGCCCGGCGAGCCGGCGTCTCCATTGCCACCGTCAGTCGGGTGGTGAATAAGACTGGCCCGGTGGCGGCCGGAACCGCCCAACGCGTTCACACCGCCATTGCCGAGCTAAGCTATGCGCCGCACGCCGCGGCCCGTGGCCTGGCCAGCCGCAAGACTCATATCCTGGGATTACTCTTCCCGGAAATTAGCGGCGCGTTCTTCTCCGCCCTGCTGCGAGGGATTGAAAGTTACGTGACCGAAAACGGCTACGGCCTGCTCATCTACTCCACCCAGGGCCGGGCCGGCGACGAAAATAACGGTTCCCTCCCCCTTGGCAAACACAACACCGACGGGCTGATCATTTTTACCGACAGCCTGAGCGAGATGGAGGTATTGCGCCTCTACGCGCACCGCTTTCCAATGGTATTGCTGCACCGCTCTCCACCCCAGGGGGTGACTATCCCCTGCATCACTTTTGAAAACAAAGGCGGCGCTTACCAGGCGGTGAAACATCTTATAGCCGTCCACGGCTACCGGCGAATCATGTACCTGGCCGGCCTGGAAGGTAACGAGGATTCTTACTGGCGGGAAATGGGTTATCGGCAAGCGCTGGAAGAAGCTGGCTTACCTTATGATCCCACCTTGGTAGCCAGCGGCCGCTTTAACGACAAAGTGGCTGAAGAAGTCATCGCACAACACCTGTCAGACGGTCTGACGTTTGACGCCATTTTTGCCGCCGACGACGAATCGGCCAGGGGGGCTATCGCCGCCTTGCGCCGCGCCGGCCGGCGCGTGCCAGAAGACGTGGCTGTGGCCGGCTTCGACGACGCCCTCCTCTCGCGCCACCTGGACCCACCTCTGACGACGGTTCGCGCCCCCATCGAACAGGCCGGACGAAAGGCGGCCGAGGAATTGCTCTGTCTGATTCGCACCGGCCAGGCAGAGAGCCTGGTTCTGCTGCCTACCGAGCTGGTCATCCGCCGTTCGTGCGGCTGTTGGCTCGGGGAAATTGAGAAATAGTATGCCTTTGTTGGCCACTCTTGAACGGCAACTTGAGGAGTTGGTAGCCGCCCTACCCGGCCGGGCCGGCGTCGTCGTCAAGGAGCTGGCCACCGGCCAGGCTTTGTGCCTGAATGCCAGCGCGCCGTTTCCGGCGGCCAGCGTGATCAAGCTGGCCATTCTCTGGACTTTCTTCCAGGAAGTGGAGGCCGGCCGCTTGCCGGCCGCCGAACGGGTGACCCTGGCTCCTGGCCACCAGGTAGGTGGCTCGGGCGTCTTGCAGGCTCTGGCCCCCGGCCTGGCCCCCACCTGGCAGGACCTGGCCAGGCTGATGATCATTGTCAGCGACAATATGGCGACTAACCTGCTCATTGACCGGCTAGGCCAGGAGACGATCAACCAGGCCATCGCCGGGCTGGGGTTGCGGGTGACCTGTCTGCAGCGCAAGATGATGGATTATGCTCGCGCCCAACAGGGCTTTAACAACGTGATTACGGCCGAGGAAACAGTCAGCCTGCTGGAGCACATTGTCACTCCCGGCCGGCTTTCTCCCAGCTCTCACCAGGCCATGCTGGAGATCCTCAGGCAGCAACAATTGAATGATTATCTCTCGCGCGATTGGCCTGAAGAAGTCGTCTTTGCCCACAAAACCGGTACCTTATCCGACGCGGCACACGACGCCGGAATTTTGTTCCTGGACGGCCGGTCGCCGTTGATCCTGGTGGCTCTGACGGCCGGTCTGGCCGATAACTTCGCCGGGGCGGCTTTTTGCGCCAGGCTGGGCCGGACGGTCTATAAAGTGATGAGGACGTGTTCAGGGCAAAGCATGAACCAGGGACTGAGTGCTGAGGACTGAGTGTTGATAGTTGATGGTCTCAGCGCCCTACAGTGATATGCGAAAAACTGCTGATTTTTCTCATAATTGGGCTTACTCATACAAAATCAAGTGTGCCGGGATTGGCTCGCCTAACTCATGCTGATGAACGAGCCAATCCCAACCGATACGAAACAAACTGTAATGTCGCTTTTTTTACCGTCAATTTCGCCGCGGCGACCGGATTTACAGAGCCATCTTCCGGTGGCAGTGGCCCAAAGATAGTTGAGGCTCAACACCAGCAACAGGTTTTCCCGGCAATCAGCCTGTTGGAGGGCCGATTGGTCAATATGCCAACCGGCGGATTTGAAGTCCCGGAACAATGGTTCTGTGCTCCAGCGGCGATGGCCAACCTGGCGGAGGGTGTGAGCTATTGGCAAGGAGGTGGTGCAATAGCAGAGGTCATAGCGTGGACTGGTCGGCCCATTTTGGCGGGGCTTGTAAAAGGCAAAGAGGTTCAGTGGGCCGTAGCCGTGCTCCTTGGTCCAAAAGATGTCGGCCAGATAGCGAGGCTGACGATGGGTCACCTGAAGGTCGCCCAGGTAACGCCATTGCCAGTCACCCAGTTGGTAGTAGGTATGCTTGGTCTGACCCAAGATGAAGTCCCAGGCTGGGTGCTGGCACACGAACTGCATCAAGGGAACCGAACCAAACTCGGTATCACCATGCACAACCACTGGTTGACTTGTCGGAATCAGCCCTTCCACCTGTCTGAGCAAGGCAATTTGGCTTTCGGCACTCGTACATCCGAAGGTCACCACTTGCCAGGCCAGCGGAATGGCTCGCCTGTGGGACGCCAAGGAGACCATTAACAAGTCGAGCACGTGCGGCACAAGAGGACTGCGGTCTATAATCAAATGCCAGACCGGCGCATGGTAGCCGGCCAGGGTGTGCTGAACTAACGGCCGATAGACCACTTCCTGGCTAAAGAGCGGCGACAGCAAGAATCGTTCCAGAAAGATGACCCGACTCGGCTGGGAGATAGGCCTGGCTATCCGGCGGGCAACCAACGACAGTTGTGTGGTCCCTGCCAATAGCACCGCACTACAGACTGTGGCTAACCGCTCTGACTGTACTGGCCGCAACTCTGTCGTTTGACAGAACAGTTTGAATATGTGGTTTTCAAGGTGCGAATTGCTCATTTGAGGACACTTCTTATGCTATTTTTGGCTGATAACAGCCATTGTGTCCCAAATTACCAATTTAACACAGGTTAAAAGATTAATGACACCGCCTCATTTTTCGCATACTACTGTAGGGCGGTGAGAGTTGATGGTTGGTGGTTGATATATGAAAGGTGATGGCTGAAAGCTGCCGGCTAATGGCTGATAGCTGATAGCTATTTTACGGAGGACGAAAGTGAAAGTAGCGGTGATTGGGGGCGGCTCGAGCTATACCCCGGAACTGATCAACGGCTTCTTGGAACGCGTTGCTTCTTTCCCCATGACCGAACTGTGGATTATGGATATCCAGCCGGAGCGGCTGGAGGTGGTCGGGGGCTTTGCCCAACGTATGGTGGCGGCGAAGGGGCAGCCGTTCGCCGTCCACCTGACCACGAACCAGCGCGAGGCCATCCAGGGGGCGGCTTACGTCATCACCCAGTTGCGGGTGGGCGGGATGCAGGCCCGGCGGGAGGACGAATATCTCGGTCGGCGGCACGGGCTGATTGGCCAGGAGACGACCGGCGTGGGCGGGATGGCCAAGGCGTTGCGGACGATTCCCGTCGTACTCAACATTGCCCGGGACATTACCGAGGTGGCCCCCGGCGCGCTGCTGGCCAACTTCACCAACCCGGCCGGGCTGGTCACCGAAGCGCTCAGCCGCTACGCGCCGGCCGTGCCGGCGGCCGGCGTCTGCAACGTCCCCATTACGATGAAAATGAGAACGCTTGACACCCTGGCTCAACAAGGGTTGGTCGTGGCGCCGGAGCAGGCCAGCCTGGATACCCTGGGCCTCAACCACCTTTCCTGGCATCGCGGGTTTACCATTGACGGGGAAGACGTCTGGCCGCGTATTCTGGAAAAGACTATTGCTCACCTGGAGGCCCAACCCGATCCTGAGTGGAGCCCGCGCCTGGTGGCGTCATTGGGCATGATTCCCAATTATTACCTGTCCTACTTCTACGAGACCAGCCGCAAGCTGGCCGCCCAGGAAAAGTGGCCGCCGTCGCGGGCCGAAGACGTCATGCGCATTGAGGGGGAGTTGCTGGCCCAGTACGCCGAACCGGACCGGACTGAGCCGCCGCCTGGCCTGATGCAGCGTGGCGGGGCCTATTATTCCACCGTGGCCACGCAGTTGCTCAACGCTCACTACAATGACCTGGGCGAAGTTCACGTGGTCAACGTGCCGCACCAGGGGGCAGTGCCTGGCTGGCCGGCCGATTGGGTGCTGGAAATGCCCTGCCGGGTTGGCCGGGACGGCATCCGGCCGCTCCCGGCCCGGCCGCTACCGCCGGCCTGTTTTGGCTTGCTGGCCCAGGTCAAGATGTACGAATTGTTAACCGTCGAGGCGGCCGTTCACGGCGACCGCGAAGCGGCCTACCAGGCGCTGTTGGCCCACCCCTTAGGTCCGCCCGCCCACCGTGTCCAGGCTGTTCTCGATGATCTTTTAGAAACGCATAAAGCCTACCTGCCGCAGTTCTGACCAGGAGATTAGAGATTGGAGATTGGAGATTAAGTTCCAGAGGTGACTGTCACTTGCGGAAGTGACAGTCACCTGACAAGTTCCAGGAGATAGATATGCCTCCCAACCCCGCCCTCAGAAAGCTTGGTCTCTCGGACAATGACCGGGTCGTTATCTTTCATGCCGACGACATTGGCTGCTGCCAGGCTTCGCTGTCGGCTTACGCCGACATGGTAGCGTTTGGCCTGCTCTCGTCAGCGGCGACGATGGTCCCCTGCGCCTGGTTTCCGGCCACGGCCGCCTTTTACCGCAGCCGGCAACCGGCCCTGGACATCGGCGTTCACCTGACGCTGAACAGTGAATGGTCAGGCATGCGTTGGGGGCCTATTGCCAGCCGCGACCCGGCCACCGGCCTGCTGGACAAGGAAGGCTACTTTTACCGTACCGAAGAAGAGTTCCAGAGCCGGGCTGACCTGGCCGCAGTACACCGGGAACTACAGGCCCAGATCGAGCAAGCCCTGGCGTCCGGCCTGGACATCACTCACATTGACAGCCACATGCTGGCTCTCTTCCACCCACGCTTCTTGCCCGTTTACTTTGATCTGGCCCGGGCCTATCGGACGCCGGCCTTTATGCTCCGCGCCGACGAGGCCCGCCTCCGCCAGATGGGCTACGACGCCGAGCCGGCCGCAGTGGTGGCCAACCTCATCCAGGCGGCTGAAGCCGACGGCCTGCCCTTGCTGGACCACGTCTACTTCATGTCCCTGGATAAACACGAAGACCGTTTGGAGGAGGCCCGGCAGGCGCTGGAACAGATACCGGCCGGGATCACTTATTTCATCGTCCACCCGGCTCACGACACCCCTGAGCTGCGGGCGATGGCCCCGGACTGGCGGTCGCGGGTGGCCGATTGCGAGCTGTTCACCAGCGAAGCCTGGCGCGGCGCCGTCCGGGAAGCCGGGGTCCACGTCATCGGTTATCGCCCGCTGCGCGAGCTTATGCGAACCGATAACCCTCTATGAACCATCCAGGGTGGCCGTGGCTGGAAGCCAGCCATAGTCGTGAGACCGGCCACAGCTAGAGACATCAACTATGAACCACTACTTCTTAGGCGTAGACATTGGCATGACCAAGAGCCACGCCCTGGTGGCCGACGAACACGGCCGGGCCGTGGGTTTTGGCCAGGCCGGCCCCGGCAACTGGGAAGGAGTGGGCTGGGAAGGAACGCGCCGGGTGTTAGACGAGATTATCGGCCAGGCTCTGGCCGCGGCCGGCGTTGGCCGGGACCAGGTGGCGGCGGCCGGTTTTGGCCTGGCCGGCTACGATTGGCCGGAAGATGGCCCGCCTCACCTTGAACTGATCCGTTCCCTGGGGATAAACGGTGCGGTGGCCATAGCCAATGACGCCCTGGTTGGCTTGGTAGCCGGGGCCACGGAAGGCTGGGGCGTCGGTGTCAGCGCCGGCACCAGTTGCAACTGCTACGGCCGGAACGAAGCCGGGGTTATCGGCCGGGTTACCGGCTCCAGCAGTTGGTTCGCCGAGTTCGCCGGCGCTGGCGAGGTCGTCACCCGGGCCATCCAGGCCGTCTCCCTCTCCTGGACACGGCGCGGCCCGGCCACCCAGCTCAGCCAGGCCTTTGTCGCTCTCACCGGGGCCAGCGACGTAACCGACCTGTTGGCCGGCATGGTGCGCGGCCGCTATCGCCTTTCGGCCGGCAACGCCACGACCGTCTTTGCCGTCGCTGCTGACGGCGACGAAGTGGCCCAGGAGATCATCCGTTGGGCCGGCCGGGAACTGGGCAGTCTGGCCGTCGGCGTCATTCGCCAGCTCGGCCTTGAGGCTCTATCTTTTGAGGTGGTCTTATCCGGCAGCCTGTTTAAGGGCCGGCCCTCACCTATGGAAGCGATGGAACAGACCATTCACGCCGTGGCTCCCGGGGCGCGCCTGGTCTTTTTGCAGACCTACCCGGTGGTCGGCGGCGTTCTCCTGGGGATGGAACAGTTAAACCTGAACACGACCATCATCCGGCCGATCCTGGCTGCCTCGACGAACAAATTGCTGGAAAGGGTTGGCGGCTAATCGTGTGAACCTCCCGGAGGTTGGCGGTTGCGTCGGGCGGCCCGACGACCACCGCTTGAACCTCCGGGAGTGAACCTCCGGGAGTGAACCTCCGGGAGGTTGTTTAGTTCAGTGAGTAGGCGGGCGGCCGGACAATGAGCATTGAGGCCGCGGTGTTGTGCATGACCTTCTCGCAGACGCTGCCATAGACCCACCGTCGCAGGCCGGTCCGGCCGTGGGTGGACATGACGATCAAATCGGCTGCTTCCTGGGCGGCCGTATCTACGATGACGCTGGCCTCGTCCCCTTCGACGACCCGGGTGCGCAGAACGACGTCCGGGTGGGCGTTGGTTTGCCGTATTCCTTCCAGGTATTCCCTGGCCTGGTGGCGGGCCAGGTTCATGGATTGGTCGGGTAGTAACAGGCCCATCCCCTCGGGGGCCGGCAGCAATACCTTCTCGTAGACGGGCACCCGCAGTAGAATGACTGTCCCTTTCACCGGCCGGGCAATAGCCAGCGCCGGCGGCAGCGCCGATTCAGATAATTCAGAACCGTCTAGCGGAACAAGAATCTTCTCGAACATGGTTGCCTCCTTCATGCGAAGTTGCTTTCAGGCAACTCTTTAATCCCTTCGTGAACGAATGAGCAGCAGCGGCCGGTCCACCCGCTGCAGGACGCCCGCGGCCACGCTGCCGTAAAAGACGCGCGACATCCCGCTCCGGCCGTGGCTGGCCATGGCAATCAAATCGGCGCCCTCGCGCTCGGCAACGTCAATAATCTTCTGGACCACCGGTCCATATTCCACAGTGTGGCGGGCCTCAATGCCCATCTCGCGGAATTCCCCCTGTTTGGCCGCCAGGTAGGTATCCACCTCTTTAAAATCCTGTTGAATCTGGTCCAGGTTTAGCAACATCCCTTCCGGCATCACGGGCGGCGTTCGAGGCTCGACCACCTGCAAGAAGATGACCCTGGCCTCGAAGTGGTGGGCCAGTTGCTCAACGTGCGGCAAGATAGCCTCCGCTCGCTTCGAGCCATCCAGGGGAACCAAAATCGTCCGATACATGTCAGTTCACGCCTCCTTTAGTCGTGAGAGGATGACAAGGTGAAAGGATGCTTCACCTTGTCTCCTTGTCACAAATAGGCGGGAATTGCCGGCGAGGCCAGCTCCCAGCCCCGCCGCAAGACCCGATAGTTCGCCTCAACGAGGTGAGGCTTTTCGGCCAGGTATTTAGCCAGCGCCCGCTCCACTGCCTCCATTGGCAAAATCGGCCGCCGGGCCAACAAAGCGCCCAGGGCAGCCACGTTGAGCATTTTGGCCGTACCCAGCTCTTCGGCAATGGCGTTGGCCGGAACGTAAACGGCTTCAATGTTGCTACGCTCGGACCTGGCAGTCACAATAGAGGCATTCACCACCAGCAAGCCGTTCGCTTTGACCTGGGGCTCGTATTTGTCAAAAGAGGGCTGGTTGAGGACCACGGCCACGTCCGGCCG
>JAKEFB010000138.1 GCA_022616275.1 Chloroflexota bacterium | reverse complement strand
GAGCTGGCGGCCTTCTTCGACCCGGCCCAGGCCAAAGCTGCTGACCCGGACACCTGTTTCGGTCACGAAAACACTTTGCGGCGTCAGGCCGGTATGGAGCACCCCCCGGCTATGGCCGTAGTCCAGGGCCAGCAT
Source organism: Chloroflexota bacterium (assembly GCA_022616275.1). GTDB lineage: Bacteria > Chloroflexota > Anaerolineae > Promineifilales > Promineifilaceae. The sequence goes on along the minus strand of JAKEFB010000138.1, from coordinate 64,128 downwards.
GATCCCTTCGGCAATCCTGGCAGCCTGCTCGGCCGGCCCGCTGGCCAGCCAGGTATGCAGCGTCGGCGCGGCCATGTACTCTTCAACCAGGAAGTAATGACCGGCATCCTGGTCCCAGGTTAGTATCTTCGTCAGGTGAGGGTGGTCCGCGCCGAGCAGTTGCTGAGTCTGGCGTTTTAAGCGCTTAATGGTCTCCAGGCTGAAAGCGGGGTTAATCAGCTTCAAGATCACCGTCTGGTTATTCTGAAGGTCGGTTGCTTTGAGAATAGCCCCTAGTTGGTTCTCGTGGACTTTTTCCTGGATCTGGTAGCGGTTTTTGATGACGTGGCCGGGGAGATTGAGCGTTTCCCGGGCCTGAATGGCGGCCATCGCCGCCTCGACGGAAGGATAAACGGCAAAGTAGTCCTGGTATCCCCCCAGCCGGATCATTTCCTGGACGCCGGCGGAGGGAGCCACCAGGACAATGGCTGTTCCCGGCCGCTCTTGCAAGAGCATTACCAGCGCCTTGAGCCCGGCCAGGGTCAGGGTTTCTACCCGGGACAGGTCAATGATGGAGCTGAGGGGGGCGTGGGACTGTTCCAGGTGGCTTAACTGCTCCTGCAGTTGCTCGACACCCTCCGTACTAAAAATGCGCGTTGGCGTCAAAATGGCTGTTTCTCCGTCCGGGGCCAGTTGGAAGTCGGCCGCCCCGGCCGGCGTCAGATCCAGCGCCAAGCCTTCATAGGCAATGAGCACCTCACAGACGGGGTGAGCCGGCTCTTGTTTCTGGTAGGCCAGGGCTGTGGATAAAATGTCCTGGAGCTGTTTATCTGAATAAGTGGGATCGTGATGGAAGAGGATCAGCTTCTTCACGCCGGCGGCCCGGGCCAGATCTACACCGATCAAAGCCGAGCTATGGCCCCAATCAGCCTTTTGCCACGATTCTCGCAGCGTGTACTGGGCGTCAAAAATGAGCGCGTCGGCCTGGTGGAAGAATTCAAGGTGCGGCCGGACGCTGGCGTGGTCAAGGTGCTTGTACTCGGAGTCACTGGCATGGACAAAGACGCTATGCTCATCCTCAAAACGGTAGCTGTAAGCCCGCCCCGGGTGGGCGTTTTCGATGGTATTAATGCGCACCCGGCCAACTGAAAAGGGCTGGCCCACCTGGAAACGGACAAATTCCACCTGGGCTTTCATCTCGGCCAGCGGCAAGGGAAAGAAGCGAAAATCTTGCTGGTCGGCCAAAGCCTTCTGGACGTCGTGAATACTGTAAATAATGAGCCGGTTGCCGGGTACGTAAGCCGGGAAAAAGAAGGGGAATCCCTGGACGTGGTCCCAGTGAGTGTGGGTAAAAAAGAGATGCAATACCCCTTGCCCCCGGCCGCACGGCCCCTCCATTAACTTTAGACCCAACTCCCGCAAGCCGGAGCCGGCGTCAATAATGAACGTTTGCCCATCAGCCTCGATTTCAACGCAGGTAGTATTGCCGCTGGCCGTCCCCCGAACCAGGGCCGGCAATTCGCGGATATAGGCCCGAACAGCGCTTTCGTCGTTCAGGTCAATGTCCGGCAGGCCCATAATCGCCTGGAAAATCTTATCTTCAATCTCCTCCGGTTTCAGGGGCGTAGGGATCGAGCCACGCGCCCCCCAGATTCGAATTCTCATGGAGTTCCTGTTTCAGTTGGGTTTTTGGTGCCAGCGCAGCCATTTGGGCGCCAGGCGCTTTTTTTACATTTCAAGCGTCTGGCGCCTTCAAACGCCAATTATAACACGATCCAACAGTTGTGATGCAGGCCCAACTCATGATACAATTCAGTTGTGATTTTTTTCACAGGGATTGCGAGGGGGGAACTATCCGGCACGCCAAGCTGCACGTGCTGGCCAAAGAATAAACTGTTGTGGGAAAACCCCGCAGGTTAAACCTGCGGGGTTTGTTACTCTAACTACCTGATAAACGCTCCCGAACGGTATCCAGGAAGCCTGTCTCTTCCTTCTCGCCTTCTATGGGAATCTCCGTCCCATCCGGGAGGGTTGCTCCTTCGTAGGCGCTGGCCGCCTGGAGTTGCTCTTCGCTCACCTTGGCGTTGAAGAGGTTGGCCCCGGTCAGGTAAACCCGATCCAGGTTGGCCCCGGTCAGGTTGGCGTGCCGTAGATCCGCTTCCAACAGGTTCGTCCTGGTCAGGTTAGCGCCCTGTAAATTAGCGCCTGTTAACTTGGCCTGGAACAAATAGGCGTCTTGCAGGTTCGCGCCCTGCAAGTTAGCGCCGCTCAAATCGGCGCCAGGCATTTTCAATTCGGACAGATCATAGCCGCTTAGATCCTTATCGCCGGCCATGATGCTCAGGATGTCGTTGACTCGTTGTTCTTCGTCCATAGTCTACTCCTTATATTTTGGGTACTTGCAAGGTATTGACAACTGAGATGACCCCAGGCTGGCTGGCGGCAATGGCTTGGGCCGCTTCACGCGTCTTGGGGCTGTCCACCTGGCCGGCCAGGGTAACGACCCCGTGTTCTTCTATAACCTCGATGACCGCTTTACTGGTTCGGGGATCGGCCATGAGAGCGGCCGTTACTCGCGAAGTCAGGCTCATTTCAGCGCCACCGGTCATTTCGCCAACCGGCCGTTTGCCGGCCACCTCCGCGCCAACAGTTTCTTCTGGCCGCGTTTCGCCTTGGGGGATGTCCTGAGGGAGCTGTCCCAGTTCTTCTTCTGAGACGGCCAGGGCGATACTGCGTTCGCCGATGTGTTCGACCATCGAGATAGGAACGACCTCTTGATGGGTGAAGAGAGTGCCCCGCCGTATGACCAGGTGGGTTATCGCGCCATCTTCGGGCAGCGCCAGAACGTGGTCGAGCTTGCCAATAGTTCTTTCCTGAGTTTGGATGGGCGTTCCCCGTTCGATGACGGCCAGTTCCGCCGAAACGCCGTAACGCACCCTCTCCCGGACCATCGGTATGGGCGGGGCAACGGTCGTCATGTACGGGGTCGCTTCTAACCGGGCCCCTCCGGCGCTGGCCGTAGCCTGATCGGCCGGTCTTTCAATGTGCTCTTCCCGGTACTCAGGATAGCTCGTCAATTCCTCAGCCCGAATAGTCAGGTAAATATCCTCGGCCGTAGCCCGTTCAACGATGGAGATCGGGAAAGCCCGGTCTCGTTTCAGCAGGAAACCTTCTTCGGCGATTAAGTGAGTGACTTGCCAGACGTCTGGGTCAACGGCAATCTTGGCCAGTTTGCCGCATTCACCATCCTGGCAATGCACCCGAGCGCCAATATTCAGTTCAAACTCGTTCATTTTTACACCTCCACTTGTCTCGTAGAGTAGTCGCTCAGATACGACTACCCGGCCGGATGAGCCAGAGTCCAGGGTGACTATTTGTAGCATGGCACAAAACGGGTTATGGCGATATGGGTAAATTCCCTACTTAAAATATGGGTAAACTCCCTACCTTACCGGCCGATAGACCACCAAGCCAAACCCCGCAGGTCTGGGAGGTCTGCGGCGTCTTCGCGCCTGCGGGCTTTTCGCAATCCTGTTGTAGAATAGGCCTCCAACGATGAGAATCGCCCTCCTTGTCCCAGGCTTCAGCCGGGACGCCGACGACTGGGCTATCCCGGCTTTGCAAAACCTGGCCGGCGCGCTGGCCCACGAGCACGACGTCCACGTCTTTAGCCTGCGCTACCCGGCCGCCGGCCATTACACCTTCGGCGGTCTCATCCATCACGCGACCGGGGGCGGCCAGCGCTTCGGGCTGGCGTCTGTGGGTATCTGGTGGCGCACTCTCCAGGCCATTATTCGCCAGCACCGCCAGGCAGCCTTCGACGTGTTGCACGCTTTCTGGGCCGACGAGCCGGGCCTGACGGCCGTTCTGGCCGGGGCCGTGCTGCGCCGGCCGGCGCTAATCAGCCTGGGTGGCGGCGAGTTGACCTACCTGGCGGACGTTGGCTATGGCACCCAGGGTTCCCGCCTCCGCCGCCGGCTCATCCGCTTTGCCCTGCGGCAGGCAACGTTGGTGACGGCCGGCTCGTGCTACCAGCTTGGCCTGGCCCGGCGCCAGGGCGCGCCGGCTGATCGGTTGCGCCTGGCACCCCTGGGAGTAAATACGGAACTGTTCCGGCCGGGACCACTGCTGCCCTGGCAACAACCAACGCTGATCCAGGCCGCGGCTCTGACCCCGGTCAAAAACCAGGCCCTGCTGCTGGAAACGCTGGCCCTGGTCCGGGAACAAATGCCCCAGGCGCGGCTGGTAGTGGCCGGGGGCGGGTCGCTAGACAATTCGTTAGCTCAACTGGCGCAAAGGTTAAGGTTAAGCGACAATATCACCTGGCAGCAGGCCGTTCACCATCTGGCAATGACCCCGATTTATCAGCAGGCTCACCTGTACATGCAGAGTTCTCGCCATGAGTCCCAGGGGGTGGCCGTGTTGGAAGCGCTGGCCTGCGGGCTGCCGGCCATTGGCACGCCGGTTGGCCTGTTGCCGGAAGTTGCCTGTTTGCCGCCGGCCTGGACGGCCGGAGCGTTAGCTGGCCAGATCATCCAGCTCTTTAGTGACGAAGCGGCTTACCTGGAGCTGCGCCAACAGGCCCGCCAGATGGCGGAAAACAGGTATAGCCTGCCCACGACGACCGCCGCTTTTGTGGGCTTCTATCAGGAAGTAGGGTGACAAGGTGACGAGCCTATCTGAGGAGGTAGAAAAGCCGCTTTCTTCAGCGGCGCGGCCGGCGGCCGGCCGCGCCCGGTATCTCCTGGTCGCCGCGCTGCAACGCCTGGCGGCCCTCTCCCTGGCCGGCCTCGTTTTCTTCACCCTCGTCACCCCCTCCTGGCGCTACGGTCCCTTTGCCTGGCTGCCGCTCTGGCGTTTCGCGGAGCTGGCCGGCGGTCCGGTCGAGTTGGGCATTCTCAACTTTCTGCCTGTCCTGCTGGTGGCCGCCTGGCTGGCCGGCCGCTGGCTAAATAGTCGCTGGCAGGTCCGCGAGCAAGACCGGTGGCAGTGGGGTCTGTCTGATCTCACGCTGCCTTTTCTGGGCCTGACCATCCTGGGAGTGGTGAGTCTCATCCCGGCCACCGCCCGCTTACAATTTATCCACGTTGGTGGGCTGGCACTGGCCTGGCTGGTTTACCTGTACGTCGCCAACGAAGCGCCCGATTTGACCTTGCCCCTGGCGGCCGCGGCCGTTGTCCAGGGCGCTGTCGCCGTGGCCCAATTCCTGACCCAAAAAGATTTGGGCCTGGCCTGGCTGGGCGAACTACCGCTGAACCCGCTGTTGGAGGGCAATAGCGTCATCTGGGCCAGGGACCATCCCTGGCTGCGGGCCTACGGCCTGACAGCCCATCCTAATTTCCTGGGCGCTATCCTGGCGACGTTGCTGCTTTTCTTCCTGCCTGCCCTCCGCAGGGCAAGTGGCTGGCGGCAGACCGGACTGCTGCTGGCCACCAGCGCCGCTTTCCTCGGCCTGGTGACTTCTTTTTCCCGCTCGGCCGGTCTGGCCTTCCTGGTTGGCGCGCTCACCTGGCTATACCTGGACTTTCGCCCCTCGCCCCGCAACTGGTCTGTCCGCCAATTGACGGCCAGGTTGCGCCGGCCCTGGTTGCTCCTACCTTTGTTCCTGGCAGCCGGTTTCCTCTTGCTTTACGGCGACCTGATCTCAAACCGTCTGTTTGTCTTGGACACGCCGACCGAAGCCCAGTCCATTAGCCAGCGAGAAAAGGATTATCACCTGGCACTGGAAATTATCGCCCGGCACCCCTGGTTCGGCGTCGGTCTGGGCAATTACACCGATCACGCCCGGATGCTGGTGCCCGATGCCGCCCGGGTGCATAACGTCGCCTTGCTGGTGACGGCCGAGTTGGGCTTTCCTGGCCTCTTTTTCTTGTTGTGGCTCACCCTGGGTCCCCTGGTCAGCAAAAACAAACGCGCCCTGGGCTGGCCTCCCTGGCTGGCCATGCTGGTCATTGGCTTGTTCGACACCACCCTTTGGCTGACCGGCAACTGGCAAACCGCCATCCTCTTTGGCCTGCTGGCCGCCAACTGGACGACGGCCGTCGTTCGCAACAACTCCTAATCAAACCTCCCGGAGGATCCTTAAAAGTGACTGCCCGGTGTGGAAGCCTCCGGGAGGTTTATGCCGCGGTGGGCAATCGTCTACCAGCCATATGCCCGGCGTCAGGCAACAGCCCCTCCAGCGCGCTATCATACAGGCGAACAACAGAGGGCTGGGGCCCTGAGTCAGAACCGAAGTTTTCCCCTTCCCAGGCTTTACTCTCGCTCTCACCCCAGCCCTCCCTTTCATGCTAACTCAAACTCTTAACTCTAACTCTCATCCCAAGGAGGGATTGCCATGAAGCGCCGTTTTACGCCTGCATACTTTGTCGTGCTATCGCTGATCCTGGCTCTGTGTCTGAGTATTGTATCCGCAGCTTGCAGTGGGAACAGACCAACAACTCCCACCCCGGCCGCCACGATAGACACCCAGCCTGTTGTGCCAACCCACCCGACCCGGCCGGCCGCCACGCCCACCAGCCGGCCGGCTTCCCTGGAAGTCTCGGTGGACGAATCACTTGACCTGGAACGATTTTCCCCGGACGCCGCGCTCATTCTGCATTTCAACCAGCCGATGGACCCCGGCAGCAGCCAGGTTCCACTGCTCTTTAGCCCTGGCCAAGCCGGCCGGGTAAGCTGGAGCGAGGACTATACCACCCTGACCTTTACCGCTTCACCTGCCTTCAGAACCGGCCGCCACTATACCGTCACCCTGAACGAATCACTGGCCAGCGCCAGCGGCCAGTCACTCGCCAGCCTGCCGGGCTGGGAGCTTATTGTGCCAGTTCGCCCCACCGTCACCCGCCGCTCTCCTTCGGCCCAGACCGTCGCCGACCGCCGGCCGGTCATCAAGCTGAGTTTTAACAAGGTGATGGACAGGGCCAGCGTGGCCGATGCGCTCCGGGTGCAGCCTACGGTGGATTACGAGCTGGCCTGGCAAGGCCAGAATCTACAGATCACGGTGGCCGAGGCGCTGGCCTTCAACACCACTTACAACTTTACCCTGGACAGCGCTGCCACCGACCAGGATGGGCTAAGCCTGGCGCGGCCCTACGAGTGGTCGTATCGCCTGGCCGGCCTGGTAGACCTCGTCACCGGGCCGACCAATAACGCGCCGGATCGGCCGATTACCGTCTACTTCAACTACGCTGTAGACACGGCCGGCGCGGCTGATGCGCTATCCCTGGAGCCGGCGGCGGCCGGCCAGTGGACATGGGACGAAGGCGGCCGGGCGGCGATCTTCACCCCGGCCGGAAAACTGGAAGCCAATACTCGATATACGATTTCCTTCAGCGGGCCGCTGGTGGATGCCAGCGGCGATTCCTTCCCGTTGCCCGCGCCGCTGGTCTACACCACACCGCCGTCCATCCTCTCCGCCAGGCCTGGCGGAGAAACGGCCCATCCTGCTTCGGCCATTGAAATTCGCTTTGACCGGCCGATGGACGAGGCCGCCACCGAGGCCGCTTTCCAGCTAGCGCCGGAGACGCCTGGTTCTTTTGAATGGCGCGAAACGACGCTGGTCTTCCGGCCAGAAAGCGGCTACCTGGCCGAATACACCACCTACACCGTCACCCTTGACCTGGCCGCACGCGACGCCGACGGCCGGCCAATTCTGGACGAGACTTACACCTGGTCTTTCCAGACCGGCGAGCTGGACGACCTGGCCGATTTCGGCTGGGGACCCAACGCCCAGGTGCTGGACGCCAACGGCCGGCGCGCCGTCCAGTTCCAGGCCTTTACCCGGGCCGATACCCCGCTAACCTTCGAGCTGTACCAACTGACTCTGGAACAATTTCTAGACCGCTACGCCTCTGGCTTCAAGGGTGTGGCCGGCTGGGAAAACGACCGGCCCATTAGCACCGAGGGCGCCGCGCTGGCCTATCGCTGGGAAATGGCCACCGTCGAACCCCTCCAGGAGTGGACCAACGTCCAGGAGGTCATTATCCCCACCGACGTGCCGCCCGGCCTGTACATCCTGAACCTGGTGGCCGGCCACGTCAACGACCAGCTTATCCTGCTCCTGACCGGCAACACCGTCACCGTCAAGCAGGCCGAAAAACAGATCGTCGCCTGGGTCTCGGACATTAATGGCGATCCGGTGGCTAATATCGAGGTCGGCGTCTACGCCCGCGACGGCCGCCTGATTGACGGCGGCCGGACCAACGGCCTGGGCGTTTTCCGGGCAACCATTCCCGACTATGAAGCCGGCGGCCCGCCCAGCATTGAGCCGTTGATCGTCATCGCCCGCAACGGCGACGACGTGACGGCCAGCGGCCTGACGCCGGAATGGCGAGGGAGTTGGTGGGGCTGGTCGGAACCGGCGCCGGACGCGCCTGGCTACGCCGCCTACATTTACACCGACCGGCCGATTTACAAGCCTGGCCAGATCGTCTTTTTCAAAGCCACCATCCGCAACGACGCCGACGCCGTCCTCACTGTCCTTCCGGCCGGAACACCGGTCACCGTCCGCATCCGCGACGCCCGCAACAACGTGGTCCAGACCCAGGAGTTAATCAGCAACGACTTTGGCAGCGTGGACGGCTCCTTCCAACTGGCCGAAGGGGCGATGTTGGGCCATTACAAAGTGGAAATTGTCCTCGACGGGGAGAGTCACAGCCAGAGTTTTAAGGTAGAGGATTACCGCAAGCCCGATTACCAGGTGACGGTGACCACCAATACCGATCGCGCCATTGCTGGTGAGACGATTGAAATTACGGTGGATACCCGTTACTTCTTTGGCGAGCCGGTAGCCAACGCCCAGGTCTCCATTCAGTCCTTTCTCCTGGGCGAAAACTATTACTGGGAGTACAGCCCCGGCGATTACACCTGGTATGAAAGTGACGGCCTGGTCCTTAGCGGCCGGACCAACGCCGACGGCCTCTTCACCGCCACTGTCCCGGCCGAATTCGACGACTACTTCGCCAATTACGCCTATTACTGGCGTTCGAGCCTGGAGCATACCACCTGGGCTTTTGAGGCCACGGTAGACGATGGCAGCCACCAGACGGTCAGCGGCTTTGCCGTGGTCAGGGTCTATAACGCCCGGGAATACATTAGCCTGAACACGGCCGGCTTCGCCCACACGCCGGGCCAGCCCTTTACCATCCGGGCCGAGGTCGCCACCATTTTCGGCGATCCGGTCGCCGGCCGGCAACTGCGGCTACGACTACTCCGTTGGAACAGCGAAAATTACCGTTACGACGTCGTCGTCCAGTCGGCAACCATGACTACCGACGCCGCCGGCCGGGCAACCCTCAACTTTACGGCCGAACAACCCGGCTACTACGAACTCCTGGTCATTGGCGCCGATAGCCGGGGCCAGGCAATTACTTACGAAAGCTGGCTGTATATCTTTAGCCACGCCACCACGAGCTGGTATGGCAGCCAAAGCGCTTTCCAGGTAGCCGCCGACCAGGAGAGCTACGCCCCCGGCGAAACGGCCCGGCTGATGATTGAATCTACCTTTGCCGGTCCAGCCCTTTTGACCTTTGAACGGGCCACGACCCGCCGCGAAATGCTGGTCCAACTGGTCCCGCCCATCACCATCGTCGAGGTGCCCATCGAGACCACCGACACGCCCAACATTCACGTGGTCGTCAACGCCTGGCAGGCCCTGGACACAACCATCACGCCCGAAACCGGGAGTAGCCTGCCCGATAGCCAGTTGCACACGGCCTCCGTTAACCTGGTCGTTCCGGCCACCGACAAGGTCTTGAACGTCACCATCACCCCTGACCAGGAGAGTTATGCCCCGCGCGACGTAGCCACCTTTACCATCCAGGTCACCAACCATCGAGGCGAGCCGGTCTCGGCCGAGGTTTCTCTGGCGATGGTTGACGAGGCTATCTATACCCTCAGCGAGGAACTGGCTGGCCCGATTTACGACGCTTTCTACTTTGAACGCGACAACCTGGTCCGGACCTTTAACGCCCTGGCCCTGCGGCGCAGCCTGTATGAAGGGGGGATGGGTGGTGGCGGTGGTGACGGCGGTGGCGCCGGTGGTCCGCGCAGCGACTTTCCCGACACGGCCGCCTGGTTCCCCACCCTGACCACCAACGCCAACGGCGAGGTTTCGGTCACGATCACTTTGCCCGACAACCTGACCAGTTGGCGGCTGACGGCCCGGGCGGCCACGGCCGACACCCAGGTGGGTGAAGCCCGAATTAACGTCATCACCCGGCAGCCAGTCATCATCCGGCCCATCCTGCCACGCGCCCTGACGGCCGGCGACACGGTTGCCCTGTCGGCGATGGTCCACAACTACAGCGAAGAGCCGCTGCAACTGGCCGTGGCTATTGGCGAGGGCGGTGAGCCCCACCTGGCCGTCACCGGGCCGGTCACGCAAACCATAACAGTAGCCCCCGGCGCAGTCCACATCGTCGGCTGGCAGGCGATGGCGGCTGCGGCCGGCCAGGCGGAGCTGGTCTTTCAGGCCACGCCGCTGTCCGGCGACGGTCGCGGCGACGCCGTGGCCCTGCCCCTGACCATTAACCCCCTGGCTATTCCCGACGTGACCACCAGCGTTGGCCAGTTCACCAACCGCCTGGAGACCACAGTAGAGATGCCGGCCGGGGCTCTGGACATGAGCACAGTCGAAATCCAGCTCAGCCGCTCCATCGCCGGCAGCCTGCTGGAAGGGCTGGAGTATCTGACCGGCTTCCCCTACGGCTGCGTGGAGCAAACGATGAGCAAGGCCCTGCCCAACGCCGTGGTCGGCCGGGCGCTGAACCAATTGGGCGTTACCAACCCGACCCTGGAGGCCAGCCTGCCGGGCCAGATAAACGCCAGCGTCCAACGCCTCTACGGTTTCCAGCACAACGACGGCGGCTGGGGTTGGTGGTACGACGATGCCACCCACGATTACCAGACCGCCTGGGTCATCTTTGGCCTGGCGATAACGGCCGAAGCCGGTTACGAGGTGGACCCGGCCGTTATTGAACGGGGCGTTGGCTGGCTCAACGAAAACCTGGCCAGCATGGACATCCGCACCCGGGCCTTTGCCCTCTACAGCATGACCCTGGCCGGATACCCCAACGGATCAGAGACGCTGGCCCTGCTAGAAGAGATAGACCGGTTGGACACGTTCAGCCAGGCGGCGCTGGCCCTGGCCCTCTACAAGCAGGGAGAAACGGCCGAGGCCCAGAGTCTCCTTGACCGGCTGGCCGGGACGGCCGTGGAAGGCGAGGGCTACGTCTACTGGAGCGGCGCTAATGACGATGGCTACTACACCCACAAGACGATGGCCTCCGACCTGCGCAGCACCGCCCTGGTTCTCAGCGCCTTCAGCACCATTGAGCCGGGTCACGAGCTGGAAGCTGGCATGGTCCGCTGGCTGATGAGCCAGCGGCGACAGCATGGTTGGGGCACTACCAACGAGACGTCCTTTGCCATCATCGGCCTCACCGATCACCTGCTGGCCACCAGCTACTCCGAATCGGCCGCCAGCACCGGCTATAGCGTGACCTTGAACGGCGAAGTGATTGCCAGCGGCACGCTGGGCCGGGGCGAGCCGGCCGTTACCCTGACTATTCCCCGCGCTCAACTGGCAGTGGGCAGCAACGATCTAGTCATCGCCAAGGACGGCAGCGGCCAGCTCTATTACGTCCTCAACAGCCGGGTCTACCTGGCCCAGGCAGAAATTGCCGCCGCCGGCAACATCACCATTATTCGGACCTATCTGGATCCTGACACCAACCAGCCGTTGACGGCCGTAGAGGCCGGCCAACTGGTCAAGGTCCGGATCACCTTTACGCTGCCCAGCGACGCCAGCTACCTGATTATCGAGGACCGGCTGCCCGGCGGCCTGGAAGCGCTGAACGAGGGACTTAACACCAGCAGCCACGTGGCCACGGTCTGGGAGCCCACCTATTACTGGCAAGAGTACGGCTACAATTACAAAGAAGTCCGCGGCGACCGGGTAAGCTTCTTCATCACCGAAATGGACAGGGGCACTCGCAGCATCACCTACTTCGCCCGCGCCACCCACAATGGGACCTTTACTGCCATGCCCGTGGAGGTCTACGCCATGTACGACCTGGCCCTCTGGGGCCGCTCGGCCAGCGTGGGCTTTGTGGTTGCGCCGCCCGAAGAGAGGGGGTGACAAGGTGAGGGGGTGACTGGGTGACAAGGTGATAGCTATTGCGCCCTTGTCACCTTGTCTCCTTATCCCCCTCACCGGCCTCTCATAAAGTTTTGACTGTTTTTAAGCTATACTGCAAACACTTTACTTTCGCTGGTGGCAGGGCATTTTCTCCAGAGAAGTGGCTCTGCCCTTCTTTCTTGCCAGTTTCATCGTTGCCGGGGAAAATGAGGTGTATGATGAGCGAACTGTCTGAAAGAGAACTCGCCAGCCAGACGATTGAAACAACCGAATTGCCCCAGGCGCCGGCCGAAGTAGTGCGCCTGTCCCAACGGCTGGCAACCGCCGTCCGGGTAGTAGCCTGGCACAAGGTTGGCCTCTTTGTGGCCAGCCTTTTTTTGTTTATCCTGGCCATTACGTTGATGAAAGATGGTGCCAGAGGGCTGGCCCCGCTGGTTCAAAATACCTTGTCGGTCAACAACCCGGCCGACAGCCTGGGCTTTGGCTGGCTCTTTGCTTACCTGGTCATGAGCGGCTCGCCGGTCGCCGCGGCCGCCCTGACCTTCTTTGATGCCGGGGTGCTTGACAGGCTGGGGGCGTTTACGATGATCACTGGCAGCCGGCTGGGAGCCAGTCTTATCGTCCTCTTTATCGGGTTCATCTACGTGTTGCGCGGCCGGGACCGGGCCACCAGTCTGGGCATGGGCCTCCTCTCCCTCAGCGTCACCGGCAGCACCTACATTCTTGGTCTCTTTATCGGCGCCGCTCTCCTGGTGAGCGGTACCCTGGATCAAGCCCAACTACAATCCGGCGCGCTGCTTACCTCCGTCACTGACCTGATCTTTGACCCCATTGCCGCCTGGTTTCATTCCTTTCTGCCAGGTTGGAGTTTGTTCCTGGTGGGGCTGGGGATCATCGTCATCAGCTTCAACTTGTTTGACAAATGCCTGCCCCAGATGGCCCTCAAGGAAAGCCAGGTCGGCCGGCTCTCTCGCCTGGTTTACCGCCCCTTTGTCATGTTTACCCTGGGCGCGCTGATCACCCTCATTTCCATGTCCGTCAGCGTCTCGCTCAGCATCCTGGTGCCCCTGAGCAACCGCGGCTTTGTCCGCCGCGAAAACGTTATTCCCTACATTATGGGGGCTAACATCACTACGTTTGTAGATACCCTGCTGGCGGCCGTCTTGCTCAACAACCCGCCGGCCTTCACCATCGTATTGGTAGAAATGATCAGTATCACCATCGTTTCCCTGCTAATCCTGGCCACAGTCTACCGCAACTACGAGCGGTTGATGCTCCATTTTGTGGCCTGGGTCACGGCCAGCAACCGCAATCTGGCCCTGTTTATGTTAACTATCCTAAGTATGCCTGTTATCCTAATGTTTTTCTAACAGTTCTGGGGTACAACACTATCAGGTGTGAAACGCGAGGGTCTTGCCGAACACAAGGAGGGTGAAACAATCATGCGTATCCTGATTCCTACCGGTGGGGCTGCCCACTCGAATAAAGCTGTCCGTTTTGGCCACGACCTGGCGGCCGCGGCCGGTGGGACAGCCACCATTTTAACCGTTATCAAACATGAATCGGACCGGCCGCGCGCCGAAGCGATCCTGGCCCGGGCCATAGAATTGTTAGCTCCCGCAGGCTTTGAAGTCCAGACCCGAATACGGGTCGGCCAGCCGGCCGACGAAATTATCCAGGAAGCGCGGGAAAGCAAGTACGACCTGATGGTGATGGGCGAACGGCCGGAACATAACCTCATTACCCGCGTTATGGGCTCTACTACCGAGCGCGTCATAACCCATGCCCCTTGCCCAATCATTGTCGCCAAGGAGAAAAGTGGCCCAATCCAGCACATCCTGGTGTGCGACAGCGGTGTGGAAAACAACTCGATGGTCCGCCGTTTCACCCGCCGCATGGCCGAACTGTTGGGTGAAAACGTCAAGGTCACCCTGCTGCATGTCATGTCCCAAATGAGCGCCGGCCCCGGCGTCACCAATGGCCAGGACCTCTCGGCCACGGCCGAGGAACTAATCCAGGAACATAGCCCCGAAGGGCAAATCCTGAAGCGGGACCTGGCTATCTTGCAGCAGGCCCAGACCCAGGTTCACCCCAAGGTGCGCCACGGCCTGGTGGTGGAAGAGATCCTGGCCGAGGCTCGCAGCGGCAATTATGACCTGATTGTGATTGGCGCTCATTGCGGCGAGCGATGGCAGCGCTTCCTCCTCGACGACCTGGCCCGCCAGATTGTCATCCACGCCGACCGGCCGGTGCTGGTCATTCCCTGATAAAGACCCGTCAGCCAATCGTATAGTTGACGATGGACGCGTGTCCAGGGCAAAGCCTGGACCAGCGACGGACGATTTCTCCCTGGCCAACTTTCGTCTGTCGTCTATCGTCTGTCGTCAAATTATCAAGGAACAAAACCGGCCCTTGTGTCGTTTAATGATTAGAAGTAACCGCTTGGGCCGGTCTTATGACCGCGCCTGGTGTTGGTTACGATTAGAAATCAAATCACATTGGGACGTGGAAACTCTGTTCGCCAAGGCGAGCCAGACGCTCACGTTCCTCAAACAGAAGGAGATTAAAACGATGTTTGCTAATAAGCACGGGAAGTTTGCCGTCCTGGCGCTGTTGTTAATGGTCGCTATGCTGGTCGTGGCCTGCGCGCCCAACACCAGCGCCCAGGCAGTTGAGCCGGCCGCCGGGATTACCGTCGTCGGCCACGGCGAAGCCACCGGCACCCCCGACCAGGCCAACGTCCAGGTTGGCGTGGAAACGTTCGCCGAAACGGTAGACGCCGCGACGACTCAGAACCAGGCCACGATTGATGCCATTATGGCCGCCCTGGAAGCCCAGGGGATCGCCCGCGAGGACATCCAGACTTCCAACTATAGCCTGTGGGCCGAACAGTTTTACGGCGAGCGAGGGCCGGAAGGGATCGTCGGTTACCACGTTTCTAACCAGGTCAACGTCACCATTCGCGACATCGGCAAGGTTGGCGACGTGCTGGCGGCCGTGATTGGTGCCGGCGCTAACAACATTTTCGGCGTCAATTTCTCGGTGGCTGACCCGGCCGCCCTGGAAGCGGAAGCGCGGGAAAAGGCGATGGCCGACGCCCGAGCCCGGGCCGAAGAGCTGGCCCGCCTGAGCAACGTTGAGTTGGGTGAGGTACGGGTGATCAGCGAGGTTATCCAGACGCCTCCGCCCATCTTCGGCGCTGGCGGTGGCGGCTTCGACATGGAACAGGGCGCTGCGGCCCCCAGCGTCACCCCTGGCCAGTTAAATTTCCAGGTACAGATCCAGGTTACATTCGGTATCCAGTAACCAGGTAATTGAGTAATTAGGTAATTCAGTAATTACCAATTACTCTTCTTCAGTCGGCCCCGGTAGTTGTAAGACCGCCGGGGCCTTCTTTTTTAGAAATGTGAAAGTCTGTGTGCCTCTGATGGGGTAAAATAGGCGGCTTGAGGTGAAAACAATGAAAACTCTTTCCCTACTTCTCTACTTTTGCTTCGTGATGATGCTGGCCCTGGCCGGTTGCTCGGCCGAGCCGACGCCAACACCCCCACCAACTGTCGGCGTGCCGACGTTGCCGCCGGTCCAGCCGGGGCCAACGGATACCCCGGTGGCCATCCCGACCTCGCCGGTCAACGCGACGCAACCGGCCGGGCCGACGACTGCCCCAGCACCGGGAGTAACCATCGAAGAGGCCATTCTCATCCTGGAGCCCGGCCCTGGCTCGCGAGTCACCAGCCCCATACGAGTCGCCGGCATGGCCGACTCGACTTTTGAGCAGGCGCTGGCCGTTCGCCTGGTGACGGCCGACGGCCAGGAAATCACCACCGTCCCGGCCCAGATTACCAGTGAGCTGGGCACGCGCGGGCCGTTCGCCGTGGAAGTGCCTTTCAACGTCGGCAGTGAGCAGCCGGCCTTTATCCAGGTCTTTGCCGCCAGCGCCCGCGACGGCGGTATCACTCACCTGGCTTCCGTGGCCGTCACGCTCTCCCCTGGCGGGCCGGCCAGTATCATTCCCGTCAGCCCCTTCCCGGAGCGGATCGTCATTAGCCAGCCGGCGCTGGTCAGCACCATTAGTGGCGGCCTGGCCCACGTCGAAGGCATTGCTCTGGCTAGTTTTGAGCAGACCCTGGTGGTGGAAGTGCTGGACACGGACGGTAACGTGGTCGGCTCGCAGGCCATTATCGTAGCTGCGCCGGATTTGGGCCAGCCCGGCCCCTTCATCGCCGACGTACCCTACACTATCGCCGTTGCCGGTCCCGGCCGAATCGTTGTCCGCGATCCCAGCCCGGCCTTCGGCGGCGACGTTCACCTGGCCAGCGTGGAAGTGACGTTGGAACCGTAGGGGGCTAGAGATTGGAGACTGGAGACTTCGTCCTGAGACTCAGTCCGAAGGATTAGAGATTAGTGAACCTCCCGGAGGTTGGCGATTGCGCCGGGCGTCCCGGCGACCATTGCTTGAACCTCCGGGAGGTTTGAGATCTTTAATTATTTCGCCTGTATCGTGTTTACAAAGTCGGTATGTTCTGCGGAGGCCAGCCCTTCTTGCAAGGTGGCCAGCATGGCTGCCAGGTCGCCCTGCCAGAAGGCGGCCGTGTCCAGCCACAACCCGGGAAAAATCTGGCTGCGCAGCACCCCCTTCTCGTCCGGCGCCAGCGTCTCGTACACCCCTTCCCGCAAAATAAACCAGTCCAGTCGCTTTTCGTACATCTGGACGGCCAGGTACTCCGGCACGCCGCTGCGGGCGTAGACCCGCCGCTTATCATGCAAATCGTAAGCGGCGCTGCTGGCGGCAACTTCGACGACCAGCTCGGGTGGGCCTTCCAGGTAGCCTTCCTCAGTCAGCCGGGTGCTTCCCCCTAATTCTGGCTTTAGACGCAACAAAGCATCTGGCTGCACCTCGTTCTCCAAATCCAACTGGACGGTCGTGTTGTCGCCACCTAACACACCAGGTGTAGCGGCGCAATAGACACTCAGCCAACCAATCAGCTCAAAATGTGGATTGCCATGCTGGGGAAAACGGACAGGCGAGGGCATAATGTAGACCACTCCTTCAATCAACTCGGCTTTCTTTATTTCTGGATAGGCCTCATAGCGCCGCTCGAACTCAGCCCGGGAAAGTCGATCCCCTGTATTAAAAGGTGGTCGCTCCTCAGGCTGGTCAAGCCGTTCGACTTGCCGTTCCTGGGGTTGCCTGATCGTCTCCACTTGTTTGATGGCCATCTTCTTCCATCCGCCTCCCAACTACAACCTTATCATACCCCCGGCAGCGCGTCGAGGACGTCGGCCACCAGGTCATAGCGGCCGAAGACCGGGATCATATACACGCCCTGGACCACCGGCCGTAGCTCGGCCAGCATCTCCTGGGCGATGATCACCCCCTCACGCTGCGGGTCGGCCGCGGCGCGCATCCGCTCCCGGTACACGTCGGGAATGGAGATGCCGGGCACTTCGTTGTGCAAGAACTCGGCGTTTCCACTGTTATAAAGGGGCTGGACGCCGGCGACAATGGGAATCAACGGCTCGCCGTACTCGGCCTTGTAAGCTTTGATGAAAGTCCGGGCCACCGGCGGGTTAAAGACCGGCTGGCTGAGAGCAAAATCGGCCCCATTCTTGATCTTCTTGTGCATCAACTTCAGTTCGGCCGCCAGGTCCTCGGGCTCCAGGTTGACGGCGCAACCAACGACAAAACCCGTCGGCTCGTCTATCGTCTGGCCATGCTGGTCTACGCCGCTGTTCAGCCGCTGCTTGATCAACTGGATCAGGCCGGTGGGCACGATGTCGTAATTGTCCATCGCCTCCGGGTAGTCGCCGATCTGGGTTGGGTCGCCCATGACCACAAACAGGTTATGAATACCCAGGGCATAAGCCGCCAGCAAATCCCCCTGGACACGCAGCAGGTTCCGGCCGCGGGTAGGGAAGTGCAGCACCGTTTCCAGCCCAATCTCCTTCTGGATCAGGTGGGCTGCCGCCCAGGCGCTCATCCGCATCCGGGCCAGGGGGCTATCGGCCACGTTGATAAAGTTAGCCCCGGCCTCCTTCAGCATCTGCGCCCCGGCCAGCAGGCGCTGGGCGCTGGTGCCGCGCGGTGGGCTCATTTCCACCGTCACCATAAAGCGCTTTTCCGCCAGCGTCTCGGCCAGCTCCGTCTGCTGGGTAGGCGCCGCAGCCAGCCGCTCGCCCCGGCGAATTAACTGCACCACCGGGAGAGGATGGACGTTTTCCCCAGGGGTATTCAACGCCTGGTGCATGGCCGCGATGTGCCGGGCTGTGGTGCCGCAGCAGCCGCCGACGATCCGCGCCCCGGCCTCCAGGAAAGCCCTGGTATACTCGGAAAAGTAGGCCGGCGTGGCCGGATACATCAACCGGCCGCCCTCGATTTGTTGGGGCCAGCCGGCGTTGGGCACGGCCGCCAGCGGTCTGTCGCCTACCACCTGGTGAAAGGTAGCCAGCAGGCGCAGCACCTGCACCGGCCCGCTGCTGCAGTTCACGCCAATCACATCTACGTCCAGCCCGGCCAGGTGCTCGGCGACGACCACCGGGTTGTCGCCCAGCAACGTCCGGTCGTCGCGGGTAAAGGTCATATTGGCAATAATGGGGATGTTCGGGGCGACAGCGCGGGCTGCCTTCACGGCTACTGCCATTTCCTTCAGGTCAGAAATCGTCTCCAGGATAATCAGGTCTACTCCGGCCGGCGGCGACACTAAGGCGCCGATTTGCTCGGCGAAGGCCTCCTCGGCCTGGCTGGCCTTTACCCGGCCCAACGGGGCCAGCCGTACCCCCAGCGGCCCCACCGAGCCCGCCAGCAACACCGGCTTAAAAGAGCCTGCAATGACCCGGCGGGCCACGGCTACGGCCGCCTGATTCAGGCCGGCTACTTCACCCTCCAGCCCGTGCTGGGCCAGCTTATAGCGATTGGCGCCAAAACTGTTGGTCTCGATAACGTCGACGCCAGCCTCAATGTAGCCCCGGTGGACCTCAGCTACCAGGGCTGGGTTCTCGCGGTTAATGGCGTCAAAACAGTCGGAAATGGGAATACCCCGGCCGTGGAGCATCGTCCCCATCGCCCCGTCCAATAGTAGAGGGCCACGCTTAAGGCGTTCCCGAAAATCGTCCCGGTTCATCCTTACCTCTTATCTGAGTTAGAGTTAGAGTCAGGTTTTGGCAAAGCCAAAACTCGGTTAGAGTCTACCACGTTTCGCGACTAACTGTAGGGGCATGATGCATCATGCCCCTACAGTTAGTTACTGTAGAACAGTTCCTGGATGAGCGGAGCGGCGCTTTCGTTGACCAACACCAGGACACTGGCCCCACCTTCCGTCCGGTAGCCAGTGACGTAATTCTGGTCCAGCACCTCGTTGCGAATGCTTTCGTTGGGAATCTCCGCGGCCGTTACCGCCAGGCGGATAATCTCTTCCAGGCTCAAGTCGGTGCGAACCCCCTCACCCAACTGCTGGTACAGGAACGGGGCCTGGCGGACCAATTCGGTGATACCCAGGCTCAAGACCTTGTCCCGCACGGCCAGGACTACCTGTTGCTGGCGGCGAGCGCGGTAGAAGTCATTGTCCTGGTGGCGGGTCCGGGCGTATCTGAGCGCCAACGCACCGTCAAAGTGCTGCTGCCCGGCCGGAATGTACAGCGGGTCAAAGCCGTAATCCATGTCGGGAAAAGTGGGATCATTGATGTCGTACGGCACGTACACGTCAATCCCACCAATAGTGTCTATTCCCTGAATGACCGCCCCGAAGTCCACCATGACGTAGTGGTGGATGGGCACGCCCAGGTTGTACTCCACCGTCTGCATGGCCAGCAGCGCACCGCCGGCCGGGTTGTTGCCGGCCGAGCCGTAGACAAAGGCGGTGTTGATGCGGTCGCGGCCTCGGCCGGGGATGACGACGTACAGGTCCCGGGGAATGGACAGGATGGAAGCGGTCTTGGCCTCCGGGTTGATAGACATCAACATCATTGTGTCGGTCCGGGAAATAAACGGCTCGCCCGGCCGGCGGTCAATGCCCATGACCAGGATATTCACCCGCTCGCCGCTGGCCAGCCCTTCGGTGGTCGGGATGAGGGTGGGCGTCGGCTGGCCGAGAATGAACGTCGGCACCGCAGCCAGCCCCTCCTGGTCCATCGGCGGCAGCTCGACACCGCTCACTCCCTCGGCGGCCGAAGCCAGCGGGTTCAACGGCCGGCCCAAAAAGGCCTCGGCTGTCAGGTAGACAAAAGCAGAAACGACAATCGCCGTGACAATAAATGTGATTGTCAGAGGTATACTTAGCCACAAAGGTAAAGTAGTGCGTCTTGTTTGGTACAACGTTAACTCCTTTGTAATACTTTTGCTCAATAATTCGCAAACAGTTCAGTATTCAGACTATCTGCTGCTTACCGATTCAGCAGCAACACAATCCGAAAATTATACCCTGCTCGGAAGTGGCGGGTAAAGATATAAACGAGATATAAAACCACCGGTTAACCTACAAGTGCCCTTCGGCTCCGCCACTCCATGTTAGATGACTGTCACTTCCACAAGTGACAGTCACCTGAGAGGGTGTTTAGCAATTCTAACACAATAACGTTAATAAAAAAGAAAAATTTGATAAAAACCCCCCTGATCCGGTATAATATCGTCTATGTCATTCGATCGTTTTGGCCGCAACATCAACTACCTGCGCATTTCGCTGACCGACAAATGTAACCTGCGCTGCGTCTACTGCATGCCGGAAGACATGACCTTCCGGCCGCGGGCCGAGCTGCTGCAGGACGACGAAATCTTCCGCCTGGTGGACCTCTTCGCCGGGCTGGGCTTCCACAAATTCCGCCTGACCGGCGGCGAGCCGACCGTGCGGGCCAACGTCGTGGACATTGTCCACCGCATTGCCCAGACGCCCGGCGTCAAGACCGTGGCTATGACCACCAACGGGCTGCTGCTCGACCGGCTGGCCCGGCCGCTGGCCGAGGCCGGCTTGCAGCGGGTCAATATTAGCATTGACACGCTCAACCCGGAAAAGTTCAAGAAACTCACCCGTTGGGGTGACGTGGAAGACGTCTGGGCCGGCATTCACGCCGCCCGGGAAGCGGGGTTGAAGATTAAGCTCAACGCCGTCGTCGTCCGCGGCTACAACGACAAGGAAGACGTGGTGGACCTGGCCCGGCTGACCCTCTTCCAGCCCTGGCAGATCCGCTTCATCGAGATGATGCCTTTTGGCGACGTGGCCAGTTTCCAGCAGGCCGGCATTGTCACCCAGGAGGAGCTGCTGCAAACGATCGGCGACACCCTGGGGCCGGTGAGCCTGGTAGATGGCGGGGCGCTGGACGGCGAGGCCAGGCTCTACCAACTGGAAGAGGCGCTGGGCACGCTGGGCTTCATCAGCTCCGTCACTCAGCCCTTCTGCGCCACCTGCAGCCGCGCCCGGCTGACGGCCGACGGCCGGTTGCGCCTCTGCCTGCTGCGGGAAAAAGAGGTGGACCTGCTGACGCCGCTGCGGGCCGGGGCCAGCGACGAGGAGCTGGCCAAGATCATCGAAGACGGCATCTGGTGGAAGCCCTGGGGCCACGGCCTGGCCCAGGACGTGATCCCGCTGAACCGGGTTATGTCGGAAATCGGGGGCTGACTCCCTTTCAACCTTTCGCCTTAGTACACCTAGTTTGGACAGTGCTATTTCAGGCGGGCTTGTCCGTATTATGATATTGCCCCTGTGCCTCGTTATGTTATCCTTGTAGGCGTAACCGGAACTCCCTATACCATTATCTAAACGTATGGCTATCAAAAAAAGCGAACTATACAGCTCTCTCTGGCAGTCTTGCGACGAACTGCGCGGCGGCATGGATGCCTCTCAGTACAAGGATTACGTCCTGACCCTCCTCTTTGTCAAATACGTCTCCGACAAATACGCCGGCGACCCTTACGGCTTGATTGTCATTCCCGAAAATGGCTCCTTCGCCGACATGGTTAGGCTGAAAGGGGACAAGGAAATCGGCGACAAGATGAATAAAATCATCGGCCGGTTAGCCGAAGCCAATAGCCTCAGGGGCGTCATTGACGACCTGGCCGACTTCAACGACGAGGACAAACTAGGCCAAGATAAGGAGATGGTGGACCGCCTCACAAAGTTGGTGGCAATTTTTGAGGGGCTGAGCCTCAGCGGCAATCGCGCCGAAGGGGATGACCTCCTGGGCGACGCCTACGAGTACCTGATGCGCCACTTCGCCACCGAATCGGGCAAGAGCAAAGGGCAATTTTACACCCCGGCCGAAGTCTCCCGCGTTCTGGCCCAGGTGATTGGCATCACCAGAGAAACGCGCCAGGACCAGACCGTATATGACCCGACTTGTGGATCGGGTTCGCTCCTGCTCAAGGTGGCCGATCAAGCGCCGCGTGGGCTGTCAATCTACGGGCAAGAGATGGACAACGCCACGGCTGCCCTGGCCCGCATGAATATGATTTTGCACAACAACGTTGGCGCCGAAATGTGGCAGGGCAATACGCTCTCTAACCCACACTGGCGGGAAAATGGTGGCCTCAAGAGGTTTGATTTTGCTGTGGCCAATCCGCCGTTCTCCTATAAATCATGGACCAATGGCGTGAATGTCGCCGACGATGAATTTGGTCGGTTTGCCTATGGCCTCCCCCCGGCCAAGAATGGCGATTATGCCTTCCTGCTGCACATTCTCAAGTCGCTGAAGAGCACTGGCAAGGCAGCCGTGATCCTGCCTCACGGCGTCCTCTTCCGTGGCAACACGGAGGCCGACATTCGCCGTAACCTGGTCAAGCAGGGGGTGATTAAGGGCATCATCGGCCTGCCGCCCAACCTCTTTTATGGCACAGGCATCCCGGCCTGCATCATTGTCCTGGATAAGGAACACGCCGCCACCCGCACCGGCATCTTTATGATTGACGCCAGCCGTGGCTTCATGAAGGATGGCAACAAGAACCGGCTGCGCAGCCGAGACATTCACCAGATTGTGGATGTCTTTAACCGGCAGTTGGCCGTGCCCCGCTATGCGCGGCTGGTGCCCTTTAGCGAGATTGAGCAGCACGAGTACAACCTGAACATCCCCCGCTACATTGACAGCAGCGAGCCAGAAGACATCCATGACCTGACCGCCCACCTATGCGGCGGCATTCCCCAGCGGGACATTGACGCCCTGGGCCATTACTGGCGCGTCTTCCCCACCCTGCGCGACGACTTGTTCGCGCCGGCAGAACGTGAAGGGTATAGCGCGGCGCGGGTAGCGGCCGGGGAGGTCAAGGCCACCATTCTCAAGCACCCGGAATTTAGCGCCTTTGCCGCGCGGACCCTGGCCCTGTACCAGGCCTGGCGCGACGCCCGCGCCCCCCGGCTATATGGGCTGTCGGCCAATGAAGAACCAAAGGCGCTGATTCGAGAACTGGCCGAGGATCTGCTGGCCCGTTTTGCCGCCCCCGTCGTAGAGACGCAAGATTTTGCGTCTCTACGGGATATTGCGTCTGTACCATTGATCGACAAATACGCCATCTACCAGCTATTGATGGATTACTGGGCGGATACAATGCAGGACGACGTCTACCTGATTGTGCAGGACGGCTGGCAGGCGGCCGGCGGCGCATTACGCGAACTGTTGGACGTGAAGGAACAAAAGAACAAAGAAACCCCCGATCTAGTCATCAGCCGCAAGAAATACAAGGCCGACCTGATTCCCCCCGCGCTGCTGGTGGCCCGCTACTTTGCCCGCGAACAGGCCGAGATTGAGCAGTTGCAGGCCGCCAGAGAGGCCATTAGCGCCGAACTGGCGGCGTTGCTTGAAGAACACGGCGGCGAAGAAGGGCTGCTGGCCGAAGCCACCAACGACAAGGGCAAGGTGACGAAAGGCGGCCTTAGCGACCGGCTGAAAGCGATTGTGGGCGACCCGGAGGCCGGCGAGGAGCGGGCCGTCCTGGAACAGTGCCAGCAGTTGCTGGACGCGGAAAGTGCCGCCGGCAAACAGGTGAGCGAGGTCCAAAAGAAGCTGGACGAGCAGGTCTTTGCCCGCTACCACTGCCTGAACGAGGCAGAGATTAAGACCCTGGTTGTGGCCGACAAATGGCTGGCAGCGCTGGAATCGGCCATAAACGTAGAGACGCAAAATCTTGCGTCTCTACTGGCGGCCCGGGTCAAACTGCTGGAAGAACGCTACGCCGACCCTCTGCCCAGGCTGGTGGACGAGGTGGCCGAATTGACGGCGAAGGTGAACGCCCACTTGCAAAGGATGGGGATGACATGATGAAATCGGGCTATAAGCAATCTGAGGTCGGGCCAATTCCCGAAGATTGGGGCATCGAAAAAATTAGTAATCTTGCGTCAATTACTACTGGCAGCAGGAATACTCAAGACAGAAAACCGGACGGCGAATTTCCTTTTTTTGTTAGGTCACAACTTGTCGAAAGAATTGATACTTACTCGTATGATGGCGAGGCTGTACTAACAGCTGGCGACGGAGTAGGTACGGGAAAAGTCTTTCATTACATTAATGGAAAATTTGATTACCACCAGCGCGTTTACAAAATTAGCGATTTTAAACCTGTTTTGAATGGGTTCTACTTCTACAACTATTTCAGTAATCGTTTTTATGACAGAATCATGGCAATGACCGCAAAGTCTTCGGTTGACTCTGTTCGCATGGAAATGATTGCAAACATGTGGATTCCTCTTCCGCCACTGCAAGAACAATGGGCGATCGCAGACGCGCTGAGAGGTGTGGATGGGCTGCTGGTGGCGCTGGATCGATTGATTGCCAAGAAGCGGGATATGAAAACGGCCGTGATGCAGCAGCTCCTCACAGGAGAAAGACGGTTGCCGGGGTTTAACGGCCGGTGGGTGGAAAAGTCGCTAGGGGAAGTCTGTTCCTACATAAATGATGGTACGCACTATACACCCAAATATGTTGACGATGGGGTTCCTTTTTATAGTGTTGAAACAATCACTGAAAACAACTTCTCGAATACGAAATACATATCTCGTAATGCACACGAGCTTTTAATCAAACGATGCAAGCCTGAAAGAGGCGACATTTTGATGACGAGAATTGGAACGTTGGGACAAACCAAACTCATTGATTGGGATGTTAATGCAAGTATTTACGTAAGTTTAGCATTGCTTAAATTGAAAGATAGGGTTCACATTGAATACATTTACAGATATACAAAATCAGAAAGGTTTGTACAAGATGTAGAGCAAAGGTCATTGCTCCACGCTACCCCAAAGAAAATCAATGTGGGTCAGATCGGCGATATACCGATATATATGCCAGTAGAAGAAGAGGAACAAATAGCAATAGCTCAAATTCTTTCTGATATGGACGCCGAAATCGCTGCCCTCGAAGCCCGCCGCGCCAAAACCCAGGCCATCAAACAGGGCATGATGCAAGAACTATTAACCGGCAAAACCCGATTGGTGCCACACCGCCCACCACCGTAGAGACGCAAAATCTTGCGTCTCTACACCCTGAACCGATACCATCATGTAAACGCAACATCTTGCACCGCCATCACAGAACCGACACCATCGTAGAAACCGCAAAATCTTGCGTCTCTACCACCGAACCACCACCACCACCGTAGAGACGCAAAATCTTGCGTCTCTACCATTGAATAAACACATGGACAAATACAAAGGCAAATACCGCATCCCCAGCGCCCGCTGGGGTGCCTGGGATTACGGGGCCAATGCGCCCTATTTCATCACCATCTGCACCAAAACCCGCAGCCACGATTTTGGCACCATTGTCGCCGGCGAGATGAATTTGACCTCCATCGGCCGGGCGGCCGAGGATTGTTGGTCCGCCATTCCCGACCATTTCCCTTTTGTCGTCTTGGATGAATTCGTGGTGATGCCCAACCACATGCATGGCATTCTCGTCATTGACAAACCGGCCGACACCGCCGCCCCTGCCGTAGAGACGCAAGATTTTGCGTCTCTACAATCGCCACCACCACCATCCGGCCCGCAGAACAAATTCGGCCCGCAATCAAAAAATCTGGCATCTATCGTGCGCGGGTATAAAATTGGGGTTACAAAATACAGCCAGGAACACGACATCCCTTTCCAATGGCAGCCACGTTATCATGACCATGTTATTCGTAACGCTGAAGAACTGGAACGCATCCGCCACTACATTCGCACCAACCCACAGAATTGGACCAATGATTCGTTGTACACCACGTAGAGACGCAAGATTTTGCGTCTCTACAACCGCCATTACCATCATCGTAGAAACGCAAGATTTTGCGTCTCTACAACCGCCATTACCATCATCGTAGAAACGCAAGATTTTGCGTCTCAGACGCAACATTTTGCGTCTCTACAAAGGGAAATCCATGACCACCGTCGGCCAGCGCGAACGCGCCACCCAGAACCGGGTGGTTAAACTCTTCCAAAACCAACTCGGCTACACCTACTTGGGCAACTGGCAGGACCGCCTCAACAACCGCAACATCGAGGAAACGCTCCTGCGCGGCTGGCTACTGCGGCGCGGCGTCAGCGACACCCTCATCACCCGCGCCCTGCACGCCCTGGGCCAGGCGGCCGCCCTGGGCGAAGGCAAAAACCTCTACGACGCCAACAAGGCCGTCTACAGCCTGCTGCGCTACGGCGTCAAGGTGAAGCCCGGCGCGGGGGAACAGACCCAAACGGTGTGGCTCATTGACTGGAAACACCCCCTCAACAACGACTTCGCCATCGCCGAAGAAGTCACCGTCACCGGCGAAAACAAAAAACGGCCGGACGTCGTTCTCTACGTCAACGGCATTGCCCTCGGCGTCCTCGAACTGAAGCGCTCCAGCGTCTCCGTCAGCGAAGGCATCCGCCAGAACCTCGACAACCAGAAAAAGACCTTCGTCCGCAGCTTCTTCGCCACCATCCAGCTCGTCATGGCCGGCAACGACACCGAAGGGTTGCGCTATGGCGCCATCGAAACCGCAGAAAAATATTACCTGACCTGGAAAGAAGAAAATCCGGCCTACAATCCCCAGGTAGACGACCGCCAGGCCCGCTATTTACCGGCCGCCCCTTGCGCCGCCGCTGCTAACGTCAGCGCCGCCAGCCTTTTAGACTGCGCCCTGCTGCGCCTGGCCAACAAAACCCGCTTTCTGGAACTGATCCACAATTTCATCGTCTTCGACAGCGGCACTAAAAAAGTGCCGCGCCACAACCAATATTTCGGCGTTCATGCTGCCCAGAGGCGCATCCAGCAGCGTGAAGGTGGTATCGTCTGGCACACCCAGGGTTCCGGCAAGAGCCTGATAATGGTCTGGCTGGCGAAATGGATTCGGGAAAACGTCACTGACGCTCGCGTCCTGATCATCACCGACCGCACCGAACTGGACGAGCAAATCGAAGAGGTATTCGAGGGTGTGCAGGAAGAGATCTACCGCACCACAAGCGGGGCCGACCTGATCCACACCTTGAACAAGACCACCCCTTGGCTGGTCTGTTCCCTGGTGCATAAATTTGGCCGGGGAAACGACGATACGGCGACCGATGAATTCATAGCCGAAATCCAGCGCAGCCTGTCTGGCAATTTCCAGGCCAAAGGCACCCTCTTCGTCTTTGTGGACGAATGCCACCGCACCCAGTCCGGTGATTTACATAAGGCGATGAAGGCCATCCTGCCCAATGCCCTGTTCATCGGTTTCACCGGTACGCCGCTGCTGAAGGCCGACAAACAAAAGAGCATCGAGGTCTTCGGCAGCTATATCCACACCTATAAATACGACGAAGCCGTCGCCGATGGCGTCGTCCTCGACCTGCGCTACGAAGCGCGGGACATTGACCAGTACATGACCTCGCCGCAAAAGGTTGACCAGTGGTTTGAGGCCAAGACCCGCGGTCTCTCCGAAATGGCCAAGGTTCAGCTCAAACAGAAATGGGGCACCATGAAGCAGGTCCTCTCCAGCCAGTCCCGCCTGGAGCAGATTGTGAACGATATTCTCATGGATATGGAGATCCGCCCTCGCCTGATGGACGGCCGGGGCAACGCCATGCTCGTCTGCGCCAGCATCTACCAGGCCTGCAAGGTGTACGAACTGTTAAGTCGCACCAGCCTGGCCGGAAAGTGCGCCATTATCACCAGCTACAAGCCCTCCCCGGCCGACATCAAGCTGGAAGATTCTGGCGAAGGCCGGACCGAAAAGCTGCGCCAGTACGACATTTACCGCAAGATGCTGGCCGACTTCTTCGACGAACCGGAAGATACGGCCATGTACAAGGTGGAAGAGTTTGAGCAGCGTGTCAAAGAGCGTTTCATTAAGGAACCGGGGCAGATGCGGCTGCTGATTGTGGTAGATAAACTGCTTACCGGCTTCGACGCCCCCTCCGCCACCTACCTCTACATAGACAAGCAGATGCGTGATCATGGCCTCTTCCAGGCCATTTGCCGCGTCAACCGGCTGGACGGCGACGACAAAGAGTATGGCTACATCGTGGACTACAAAGATTTGTTCCATAGCCTGGAAGGGGCCATCAGAGACTACACCGGAGGCGCGTTTGAAGGTTACGACCAGGCCGACGTGGCTGGACTGCTAACCAACCGGCTGGAGAAAGCGCGGGAGCGGCTGGAAGAGACTCGCGAAACAGTCAAAGCGCTGTGTGAGCCGGTGGCTTTGCCCCGCGACACGGCCGATTATCTCCACTACTTCTGCGCCGCCGACACCACCGACGAGGAAGCCCTGCGCGCCAATGAGCCAAAGCGGGTGGCCTTGTACAAGGCGGTGGCCGCGCTGCTGCGGGCCTATGCCAATCTGGCCAATGAACTGGCCGAAGCGGGCTACACCGCCGCCGAAATTGCCGCTATCCGGCAGGAAGTCGCCCATTACGATAAGATCGCTCAGGAAGTCAAGCTGGCCAGCGGCGACCTGATTGACATGAAACAGTATGAACCGGCGATGCGCCACCTCCTGGACACCTACATCCGCGCCGAAGACAGCGTAGTCGTCTCCAAATTCGACGACCTGGGGCTGGTGGAACTGCTGGTGGAGAAAGGGCTGGGCGCACTGAATGACCTGCCGGAGGGCATTCGCCGCAGCAAGACGGCCATGGCCGAAGCCATTGAGAATAACATCCGCCGCATCATCACCGACGAGCGCCAGGTCAACCCAAAATATTATGATGAGATGTCGGCCCTGCTGGATGCCCTGATTCGGGAGCGGCGGGAGCAGGCCCTCCAATACAAGGCCTATCTGGAACGGGTCCAGGCCTTGGCCACAAAGGTAGTGCGTCCAGAGGGGGTGGGCAGCGGCCGTTATCCGGCCTCTATGAACACCCGGGCCAGACGAAACCTCTATGATACCCTTGACCGCAATGCGGAGCTGGTGCTGCGGGTGGATACGGCCGTGCTGACAACCAAAAAGGATGGCTGGATTGGCAACCGCTTCAAGGAGCGGGAAGTTATCCGGGCTATCCGGGAAGGGCTAGGCGAATATGACGTCAGTCTGGACGAATTGGTGGAAGTGATAAAAAATCAGGATGAGTACCAGTAATCACAAGCCGCCCAGTGCCATCCTGACCGTCAACGGCATCGAGGTGCAGGTGGTGCGAAAGGCGATCAAGAACGTGCATCTGGCGGTGTATCCACCAGACGGGCGGGTACGCGTGGCCGTGCCGCTGCACGTCACCGACGACAACGTGCGCCTGGCGGTTATCAACAAGCTCGGCTGGATTAAAAAGCAGCAGGCAGCCTTCGAGGCGCAGCCGCGCCAGTCGCAGCGGGAAATGGTGACGGGGGAAAGTCACTATGTTTGGGGACGGCGTTATTTGCTGGATGTGGTGGAACGCGCCGGTAAGCATGAAGTCGTCATCAAAAACAACGCCCGCCTCATCCTCTACGTCAACCCCGACACCACTCGCGCCAATCGGGAACTGGCACTGAATGAGTGGTATCGGGCCAAAATTAAAAAGCGTGTCCCGGCCTTACTTGCCAAATGGGAACCGATCATCGGCGAACAGGTAGCCGAATGGGGTGTGAAGAGGATGAAGACGAAGTGGGGAAGCTGCCACATCGCCAGGCGGCGCATCTTGCTGAATCTGGAATTGGCCAAGAAGCCGGTGGAATGCCTGGAGTATATTCTGGTGCATGAAATGGTACATCTACTGGAGCGTCGCCATAACGACGCCTTCCGCGCCCATATGGATCGCTTTTTGCCCCAGTGGCCTCTGCATCGGGATATATTGAATCAAGCGCCGCTGGCGCATGAAGATTGGGAATACTAGCCCCGTATCCGATTCATAGCCGCCAGCCCAACACAAATGGCCACCGGCCGCACTGCCCGCCGAATGTATTGGCTCTTACGGTGCCCAATGTGGCTATCTCTATATCTAGCCATTTATGTCTGGATTTTCCGTGATTTCCACCATATCTGGCGGTATCCGGCCGCTACCCGTTGCCGGCGACCCTACCTGAATAGAGATATATACCTATATACTAATAATGATCTCCTTGCTCACCTTGCTCACCTTGCCACCTCACATAACCCTCAACACATGCCCTCCACTTCCGTCGTCTATCATCCGTTTCTCAGTCTGTTGCCCCTGCCTCACCTTGCTCACCTTGCCACCTCACATAACCCTCAACACATGCCCTCCACTTCCGTCGTCTATCATCCGTTTCTCAGTCTGTTGCCCCTGCCGGCCGTTCCTCCTCAAACCCCCAGGTCTTATCCACCAGGTACAACGGCCGGCCCTTGACTTCGTCGTAAATGCGGCCGAGGTATTCGCCGATGATACCCAGCGAAATTAACTGCACCCCGCCCAGGAACAGCACGGCCACCAGCGTCGTCGCCTGGCCGGATAGCTCGTGCGGGGCGAACAGGCGCAGGCCGATGACGACCAGGATACCGACCAGGCTGACGGCGGCAATGGAGAAGCCCAGGTAGGTCGCCAGTTGCAGCGGGAAGTACGAAAAGCTGGTAATGGCGTCAACGGCAAAGGGCAGCATTTGCCTGACGCTCTTGAACTTTGATTCTCCGGCAAAGCGGGCCTGGCGCTCGTAGGGCACCCCCACCTGCCGGAAGCCGACCCAGGGGACCATGCCCCGCAAGAAACGGTTGCGCTCCGGCATGCGCAAGATGGCCCTGACCACCCGCCGGTCCATCAGCCGGAAATCGCCGGTGTCCAGGGGAATTTTGACGCTGGTGATGCGGTGAATGATGCGGTAGAAAGCCTTGGCCGTAAAGCGCTTGAACCACGTTTCTCCAACGCGGCTGGCCCGCACGCCGTAAACGACGTCGTACCCTTCGCGCCACCTGGCCACCATCTGGGGAATGACCTCCGGCGGGTCTTGCAGGTCGGCGTCGGCCAGGATCACGGCCTCCCCACCGGCGTAATTCAGCCCGGCCGTCACTGCCTCCTGGAAGCCAAAATTGCGCGAGAAACTGACCCCCTTGACCCGCGCGTCCTGGGCGTGCAACTGGCCAATCACCCCGGCCGAGTCATCCCGGCTACCGTCGTTGACCAGGACCAACTCCCACGGCTCGCCCAGCCCGTCCATCACCTGGCACATGCGCCGGTACAGCTCCGGCAAAACTGGTTCTTCGTTGTAAACAGGCACGATAACAGAAATAGTAGGCTTCATACCAGATATCAATCTCTAACATGTCGCCCGCCACAAACAGCGTAATTAAGTAATTGGGTAATTGGATAATTACTTAAATACCTAATTACCCCATTCTTCGACGGGCAGGTTTTAAGCACCAATAGCCGCTTTTACGGCCGCCAGCGTTGGCCGGATCGTCATGGCCTGCCTGGCGGCCTGGCGAGCGGCGGCCACATCCTTCAGGCCGTTGCCGGTCACCAGCAGGGCCACGCGGGCTTCCGGCCCTACCTGACCCTGGGCAACCGCTTGCAACAGGCCGGCGTAGGCCGCCGCCCCGGCCGGCTCGGCAAAGACGCCACAGCCCCTGGCCAGGGCGGGAATGGCAGCCAGGATTTCCTCGTCGGTCACCCGGACAAAGGCCCCGCCTGTCTCCCGGATGGCGGCCATCGCCTTGACCCGGTCGCGGGGCAGTCCGGCGCTGATGCTATCGGCCACGGTGTGGGCCTGGATGGGCGGCTTGGCCAGCACGTCCTCGCCGTTGCGCCAGGCATCATACAGGTAAGCCGACCCGGCCGCCTGCACACCCATCAGGTGCGGCATTTCGGCCAGCAGACCCAACCCAACCAGGTCACGCAACCCTTTATACACACCGCCAAGAATGCAGCCATCACCGACGGAGACGAAGAGGTGGGTGAGCGCAACCTCCGGGAGGTTTGAACCTCCCGGAGGTTTCAGGCGCAACTGATCATATAGTTCAAAGACGACCGTCTTCTTGCCCTCGGCCATGTAGGGGTTGTAGGCGGTGTTGCGGCAGTACCAGCCAAAAGCGGTGCTGGCTTCCAGGCAGAGGTCGAAGGCGTCGTCGTAGGTCCCTTCGACCAGCAAAACGGTTGCGCCATAGACCAGCAACTGGGCGATTTTGGCGGGGGGCGCGGCGGCCGGGACAAAAATGACGGTAGCCTGCCCGGTGCTGGCGGCCAGCCCGGCCAGGGCGGCGGCGGCGTTGCCGGTGCTGGCTGTAGTAATGACCGCGGCGCCGGCCTCGCGGGCCTTCATGACGGCCAGGGCGCTGGCCCGGTCCTTGAGGGAAGCGGTGGGGTTGCGGCCGTCGTCCTTAACCCAGACCTGCTGGACGCCGGCCGCGGCCGCCAGCCGGGGCGCCTCGTAAAGCGGCGTGCCACCCACCAGCAGCAGCGGTTCCGGCGTACTCTCGTCCACCGGCAGCAGCGGCCGGTAGGCAAACATGCCCCGGCCAAAGGAATTCCGCGCCAGAGTGGCCGGCTGTCCGGCCGCCAGCCCCAGCGCCCGACTGATAGCCGGGTAGTCGTATTCCACGTCCAGGACGCCCTCGTTGCCGTGGCGCGGACAGACGTAGCGGACCTGGTCCGGTCGGTAGCGCGCGCCACAAATGACGCAGCGGAGTCCGGTAACGTAACTCATCGATCATTCAGTAATTGAGTAATTGGGTAATTCTTTCTACTCTAACTCTATCTCTATCTCTAACTCTCACACCTCCAGCCGGACCAGCAACCCGACGTGGTCTGACGGATAGAGCGTTGGGTCGCCGGCCGCCGGCCGGTGGCAGAAGAGGCGCGCTTCCAGCACCTGGCCCACGGCCGGTGAGAGAAAGAGATAGTCCAGGCAGCCGGTCCAATCGTCCGGCCGGGAGACCAGAGCCGTGGGAAAGGTAGCGATAAGCTCGTAGCCCCGCGCCTCCTCAAAAGCCGAACGGTATAGTTGTTTCAGGTACTGGATAGCTGGCCCGGTGGGCACCTCGTTAAAATCGCCGGCAATCACCTGCAGCGGCACCCGGCTGACGTTATTCAGCCAGCCAACCAGGCGCATAGCCTGTTCTAAGCGCGCTTCCCGGTCGTGGGCTACGTGGTGGAAATGAGTGGCCACGAAGTCCAGGGTCTCGCGCGACGGCAATT
Source organism: Chloroflexota bacterium (assembly GCA_022616275.1). Classification (GTDB taxonomy): domain Bacteria; phylum Chloroflexota; class Anaerolineae; order Promineifilales; family Promineifilaceae. Next base: position 30,540 of record JAKEFB010000138.1, on the reverse strand, counting down.
CGACGTTGGCCCGTAAGGCGATCCGGCCCTGGTAGCCCAGCGAAACGGCGTCGTGGGACAGGACCGGTAGTTTACTCAAAATGCCAATCCCCTCAAAATAGCCCTGGCTCAGGTGTTGGCGGCGCTGCTGGATCAGCCGGTACGGCCGGTCCGACGAGCCGGTCAGGCGATTGTTGATCTGGTTGCGCAGCCAACGGCCCTGGCCAATCGGCCGGTAAATTTCTTGTAAGCTGACGAGGTCCGGGGCGGCGTCAATCAGTTGGGAAACAATCAACTCCCGCCGCTTGAGCCAGCGGTCCTGGCGGTTCCGCAAATTTAACGAGGCAACGGTGATGTCGGGCATGGAGCAAGTATGCGAGTATGCAAGTATGCGAGTATGCAAGTAACTTGCAGACTCGTAAACTCGCAGACTCTAACGTAGTTGAATGGTCGTGGTTCCGGCCGGCACGGCCATTTGTAGGCTGGTTTCTGAGTTTTGAATGGTCAGGTTAAAGGGCACGTTACTGGTCACCGTCACCGCCTGGTTGTCGCCCACCAGGTCCAGGGCGCCGTCCGGGCCAAGCGGATAGTTGCGCACGCCATAGGGGCCGGCCGTCTCCAGTCGGCGATCCCAGACTACGCGGCGCAGCGGCCAGTCCACGCTCAGGCCAATGACGTCCTCCAGCAAAACGGCAATAGCCGGCAGACCGGTGCAGCGCACCGGGCCGGGTCTGGCCGGCTCGCCCGGCCGGGCTGCTTCCGGAGCGTAATTTTCCCACAAAGTGTCGGTGTGCTGGAAAACTGAGCAAATATTCTCCAGGTGGTTGGCGGCAATTTCGTGGGCCAGGGCGTGCTGGCCCACGGCTCGCAGCCCTTTCAGGAGCATAAAATTGGTCGGTGGCCAGACCGCGCCTTGCCAGCAGTTCCCGGTTTCACCGTCGTAGCCGGGGCTGTCGGCCGAGAGGCTGGGGGCGCGGTGCGGCCGTTTGAAGGCGGCCGGCTCCCGCAGGTGGCGCAAGAAGAGGGCCAACCGCTCCTGGGGAACCATGTCCCTGTCCAGCAAAGCCCAATAGGCGCCGATGCTCTTGGCCAGGCTGAACCGGCCGGCGGCGTCCACATCCTGGTAAAAACCGGCCGCCTCGTTCCACAACCGGGCGTTTACTTCTCGCGCCAGGTGTAGCCGCTCGGCGTTCAATTCCTCGGCCAGCGCCAGCTCTCCCAGGTGGGCGGCCATTTGCGACAGCGCCAGGCCATTCAGGGCAGCCTGCATGTTAGCGTCCACCCAGGTCCAATGGCAATGGTGGAGTAGTCCGTTGCCGGCCTCTTCTGGGATGCGAGGCTGGTTATCCATGGCGCTGCTCAGCCCGGTGGCCCAATACAGGCCGCCCGGCCAGGTGCGATGGGCTCGGAACCAGTAGTGCAGGCCCATCAGCGGCCAGAAAACCTCGGCCAGCCGGCTATCGTCGCCGGTCAGGCGGTAGTAACGCCATTCGGCCCAGGACAGGATGTTCGGCCCGGCGCCGTTAGGGTCAAAGGGGTAAAAGAAATCGCTGCCCTGCTCGGCGTTCACCTCCCGGCAGATAAAGCCATCGTCGTGCTGCCGGGCGTAAAAGTTGTCCAACGTGCCCGTAAAGTTGAATACCCGCCGGCCGTACAGCCCAAACTGGGCGACAAAGGCGCTGTCCCAGGTGTTGACGCAGTCGCCGATAGCCATGTCCACGTAGCTGGAGACAAAGCCGCTGCCCGGCCTGGGACGGCGTAGCCGTGTCCAGGCCATTTCCCAGGCCCGCCAGTACATTTCCTCCAGCGCCGGCCGGTCCGGCAGGACAGGAACCGGCAGCCGGGGACGGGCCTCGGCAAAAGTGAGGATAGACTGCGGCCTGGGCAGCCGGCCGCGGAATGGATTTTTCCTGACGTAGGGATCAAGGGGGTGGCGGTAAGTGGGATGGCCCATCTGCAAACTCCTCAACGCCGGGCGCGCCGGCCGCTACTGGGCAGGTTCTACCCACAACTCGGCCGTGCCCGCCAGGCGGACGGCTTCACTGTCGAGGCCAAGCACGCGCAGGTTATAGCGCACGGTGACGTTGCCGCGCAGCCGTCCCTCCCATACCAGCGAATCACCGACAGCCCGGTAAGGATAGCCGCTGATGCCGGTAAATTGGGCGCCCTGGTCGGTCTGACCCTCATAAACGAGCGTTGTGCCCTGCATTTGCTGCCCTTTGGCCACGTTGTAAACAATTTCAATGTTGCCAAAATAGCGGGCGTCGGCCGAAACGCCCACGTTGCTGGCCTCCACCGGGATAGGGTTAAGAACAGAAATCTCTACCCGCCCGGCCGCCACCAGGCTGTTGCCGATAAAGGTGGGGGATAGGCGCAGGTCATACTCGGCTATCACACCGGGGGCAATGACTCCTTGCCAGGCGAACGAATCCCCAAATCGCTTAGGCGCCAGTACGCCGTCAATCGTGACGTTGAACACGTCCCCCTGTTTGTCTACGTAATGGAGTCCGGTGCCAGGCACTGTCTGGCCGGGTTCCAGGGTGATAGCATAAACGGGCAGAACGTAGATCAGCAGGTTGCTAGGGGCCACCTCCGGTGTAGGCGTACTATTGCCGCCCCCGGAAAAGACGCAGGCCAGCGACGTCAGCCCCAGAAGAATAAGAATGGTGGCGGCCCGTTTGGATTGGCAAAGTTGCATGGTACGGCAATCCGGTCTTATGGGTTATTGTGGTACAAACCACAACAATTCCCGGCCAACGGTTGCGGCCGGTTGGCTGCATTCTACCACGTTCAATTGACAAAACCAGGCGGCTTCGTAAAATCCCCTCGCGGAAGTCCATAACTCGCAACCTGTGACTCCTGGAGGAGAATCTGATGAAACGACTGCTTTTATTGTTGAGCCTGAGCCTGATCGGTCTATTGGTCGCCTGCAATGGCGGCGATGGCGAGGAAACACCGGAGGTCACGACGCCAGGGCCGGCCGGATCAACTCCAACTGTCCAAGGCTACCCAGCTTTGCCTACCCCCACGGCCCCACTGCCTGGAGAATACCCTCCACCCCAGCCGGAAGCTGTCCAGCCCACGGCCTATCCGGCGGGCAGCCTGTTCTGGATTGTGCGTGCCGCCGGCCAGCAATGCGCCGATCCCACCTACCCAACGTTGCAATCGGCCATAGATGCCCTGGAGCAGGCCGGCGTCGAGGTTTTACAATCGGAAGAGGTGAGCCTGGCCGTTTGCGAAGCCTGCGACTGCCCCACCAGCCAGCATTACCGTATCCAGATTGACGCCAACGACCTTGACGCCGCTGCCGGCCTGGGCTGGCGGCGCGAGTAAGGAGGCCCGGTGCTCCGTTTCCTGACTGCCGGCGAGTCTCATGGGCCGGAACTGACCACTATCCTGGAAGGCATGCCGGCCGGCCTGGCGCTGGACCGCGACGAACTGAACCGGCAGATGGCCCGCCGCCAGAAGGGGTACGGCTCCGGGGGGCGGATGAAAATTGAGCAGGACGCCGTCCACATCACCGCCGGGGTGATGGCCGGCCGGACCACCGGCGGCCCCATCGGCATGCGCATCCCCAACCTGGACTACGCCAAGTGGCAGGAGCGGGAAATTCCGCCGCTGACTGTGCCCCGCCCCGGCCACGCCGACCTGACCGGAGCTATCAAATACGGCTACGGCGAGCTGCGCCTCTCCCTGGAGCGGGCCTCGGCCCGGGAGACAGCAGCGCGGGTGGCCGTGGGGGCTATTTGCAAGCAACTCCTGGCTGCTTTTAATATCACCATTGGCAGCTACGTGGTCAGCATTGGCGAGGTGACGGCGGACATCCCGGCCGAAATGTCCTACGAGCAGCGCTTTGCCGCGGCCGAAGAAAACGACGTGCGTTGCCCTATTCCCGAAGCGGCCGAAGCGATGCGGGCCAGGATCCGGGAGATTATGCAGGCGCGCGATACGCTGGGGGGCGTTTTTGAGGTCGTGGCCGTCGGCGTGCCGCCGGGGCTGGGCAGCCACGTCCACTGGGACCGCCGGTTGGACGCCCTGCTGCTGTGGTCGGTTGGCTCTATTCACGCCATCAAGGGAGTGGAAATCGGCCCGGCCTTTGCCAACGCCGCCCGGCCGGGCTCGGCCGTCCACGACGAAATCTTTTTGGGTGAGGACGGCCGGCTGGTCCGGCGCAGCAATAACGCCGGCGGCTTTGAGGGCGGCGTGACGACGGGCGAGCCGGTCGTGGTCCGGGCGGCAATGAAACCGATCTCTACCGTCCTGGACCCGCGCCGCTCGGTGGACCTGGCCAGCGGCGAGGAGACAGACACCGTCTACGAGCGCTCTGACTTTTGCGCCGTGCCTCGCGCCGCCGTGGTTGGCGAGGCGATGGTGGCCATTACCCTGGCCGGGGCGCTGCTGGAAAAGCTGGGAGGCGACAGCCTGGACGAAATGCGGCCCCGCTTCGCGGCGCTGCGCCAGGCCCGGCTGGCCGACCTGCCGATGGACAACGCACCCTGGAAATTTGGCTATGACGCCTGAAACGCCGCTCCGCCTGCCGGCCCGCCTGTGGAAAGAAAGGCCGGAGGTGCGGGAGCCGGAAGCGATGCAAGTGATCGTCGCCCTGGCCGGGGCGCTGGTCAGCCTCTTGATCGGCTACGCCTATGCCAGGGTAGACTGGGTTACCGGCTGGCAGTTGTGGACCTGGCTGGTGACGGTCATTGTGGTGGCGGCCGTTTTGTTGAGTGGCGCCGGCCGGCCGCCCCTGGCCCCCGGCCGCCACTGGTGGTGGCTGGCGGCCTTGCTTCTGGCAGCCTTTGTTCTTCGTGCCGCCCTGTTGGAAATTATTCCCGGCGGCCTGCACGTGGACGAATACGGTGTGGCCGACTTTAGCCTGCGCCACATTTTTTACCAGCCACTCCAGACGATCAACCCGTTCCGCACCGGGCCGGCCTCGCAACCCATCCTCTACCATTACCTGGTGCGCCTCTTCCTGGCCGTGGCCGGCCAGTCCATTACCGGCCTGCGGCTGAGCAGCGCCGTGGCCGGGGCGCTGGGCGTCCTGGCTACCTGGGCGATGGTGGCCGTCTTCGACAACCGGCGAACGGCCGTCTTTGCCGCCGTGCTCATGGCCGGTTACCACTTCCATCTGCACTGGTCGCGCATTGGGCTGAACAATATCTGGGATACGCTCTGGGCGCCGCTGATGCTGGCCGCCTTTGCCTGGGGTTGGCGGCGGCGCTGGAGCGGCGGGGCGGTCCTGGCCGGGCTGGCCCTGGGCTTCTCCCAATATTTTTACGCCGGTAGCCGGCTGGGCGCCCTGTTATTAGCAGTCGTGCTGTTCCAGTTGTGGCGCGAGCAGCCGCTGGAGGAGCGGGACGCCCGCCGCCTGCTGGTCCACGGCGGCAAATTGGGGCTGATGGCCGTCTGCGTCGCCGCGCCTTTGTTCCTCTTTGCCCTGCGCGAACCGGGGCCGTTTTTCAACCGGGCCGGCGTGGCCTTTGGCTGGCGGCCGGAGACGATGGTGATGGTCACCGGCAACCCGCCCCGGCCGCTGGCCTACGCCTGGTACCAACTGTGGCGCTCGGCCGGGGCCTTCGTCGCGGTGCCAGACGTGACCGGCTTTTACGGCCCCAACGTGCCCTTGCTCATCGGCCTGGCCGCGCCGCTGTTTGTCATTGGCCTGCTGTGGGCTATTTATAAAGGCTATACCTTGCCGGTGTTGTGGGTGGCCTTAACCGTCCTGCTGGGCGGCGTGCTCCTGGCCGACCCGCCGGGCAGTTCCCATTACGTGGTCGTCATTCCCGCTATTTGCTGGCTGGTGGCCATGCCCCTCAACTGGCTGGCCGAGAACGGCCAGCGCCGGCTGGCCATCCTCTTCCTGGTCGCCATCGTCCTCACCGACCTGGCCTTCTACTTCGGCGTCTACGTCCCCAGCCACCCCCGCGACCTCATCCACCCCTTCCCCCCCTGGCCACCGGGGTAGAGTTAGGGTTTTGAGTTAGAGTGAGAGAAGATACCTATGCCATGATTTTGGAATTCAGGATGCACCGCAAGTAATCGAATCTCTCCAGTTGCATCTTCCTTGCGGAGTTCATATGCCAGAAAGCCAACAACTTTTCCGTCTATTTCCGCAACCAAGACATTGACTTTCTCTTTATCCTGGCATACCTTTTCCGCTCTCTCTCTCTGAAGTGTTCGCCAATCTGGAACAACAAGGTGGTAAATTTCGGGACCCAGAACTTGCTTGAACGAACTAAAAACCGGTTCCCAGGCTAATAACGATAATTGGACTATCTCATCAAGATCTTTATCGCTAAATGGTCGAATTTGAAAGTTCATTAACTCCTCTTCCTCCTTCCCAGCCTTCCCGCTTCATCGAAATGACGTGTACTTTGCGCGATGAGAACAGGGACATCAGCCCGGTGATGGTCCGGGCGATGCGATACTCGCGGCGGAAATCGGCCGGCAGGTCAGCGATGGCCACATGGCGAAAGCCAAATTGCTCATAATAGGGAGACCACTTCTTGTCGCACAGCAAATAAAGCGGGCCGCTTTCGCGAGCCAGGATCTCGTTCATCAGTTGAGCGCTAAGGCCCTGCCGGCGATACTCCGGCCGGACGAACCCGGAGGCCACCTCCCGCGTGCCACCTTTGTGGACCTTGACCTGCCGCATGCCCACGATCTTTCCGCTGTCCTCTACGACCAGGAAGCGGGACCAGTGCAAATTGCGCGGATTGATGCGCGCCTGGCGGACCAGGGCGACAATGGTTGGCTGGTCGGCCTCCACGGCCGGGCGAATGGTAATACTCATATGGCCTGGAGCCTGGCTGGTATGGCCTGGTTTTCGCCAAGTTGCAATTCGTAGAGAGCCGCTTTGTTTTCGGCATCTTCCGGCCGCTCCCCACAGTACATGAATCCCAAACTCTCGTAATAGGCCCGCAGCCGCTGGTTCCAGGCCACGCAGTCGAGCCGCAACCTGGACCGCCCCTGGGCCTGGACGTGGCCTTTGGCCCATTCGATGAGCGCCTCGCCGAGCCGGTGGCCGTGCAGCCGGGGATCAATGGCCAGGCCATGCAGGTAGCCGGCCCCATCAGGGTCGGCCGGCCACAACAGGGGTTCAGACCACTCAAAACGCAGCGTACCCACGGCCGCGCCGTCCGCCTGCCGGAAGGCCAGGTAGACCTCCCCCTCGCCAATCCGCCGGGCCACGTACTCCCGGAACTCCGGCGAGTGCGGCCACAGCCACTGGCGAATGTGGCGCGCTTCCAGCCAGGCGGCGGCCGCGTCCAGAAGCGCCATCACCAGGGGCAACTGGTCCGGCCGGGCCTTGACGATTGCCACCGGCCCTAAGCGGGTCTCAATGAGCGTCATTATTCTGGTAGCCGCGCCTGAAGTTCGGCCACAAACGCTTGATGCTCTGAGGTGGCCAGCCCCGCTTGCAGCACCTTCAGCAGTCCGGCCAGATCATCAGCCCAAAACAGCTCGGAATTAAAGTGGAGACCGGGGAAAATCTGGCTGCTTAAAACGCCATCTTTATCAGGCTGCATCAACTGGTATTCACCCTCCACCAGTTGGAACCAGCGTGTTTCTTGCTCATACGCCAGCAACACCAAATATTCTTGCACCCCATTCCGCCGGTAAACCCGCAGCTTCTCATGTAGATCATAAGCCGCGCTGCTGGCCGCCACTTCCACGATCAACTCCGGGGGACCCTCCAGGTAATCATCTTCATCACGCCGCGACTGGCCGCCAAACGCTTCATGGATGCGTAAAAAGGCATCGGGCTGCGCCTCATTTTCCAGGTCAAGGCGCACCGTGGCGTTATCGCCAAAATCAGCGCCGGGCGTAACGGCCGCGTAGTTGAAGAGCCAGCCAACGATACGGCTGTGGGGTTTGCTGTGCTTATCAAGGTGGACGGGTGAGGGCACGTAGACAACTCCTTCGATTAGTTCGGCCTTTTTAAGGTGCGGCTGGGCGGCGTAGCGGCGTTCAAACTCGGCGCGAGTCAGGTGGTCGCCGTTAAATAAAGGGGGAGGTTGTCGTTCTCTGTCGTCCTGTTTCGCTGTTTTGGGGGCCAACGTTGTGGTGGCCATCTTTTCACCTGCCTGCTTTGCCTGTATCTCTGTTGCGTCCCTGCTGTTGTTTCATTTTAACCGAAAAGGGAGACCAACGGAAGCGTCCTAATGTTCCCTGTCGCTTCCAGGCTCGGTCATGAGACCGGCCTGAGCAGTTAGCCACTTTCTTGCTGATTACTCGTAGAACTGGCCGCACATGAGAATATCAATGAACGCTTTCCACGTGAAACCTCTTATTGGAAAAACCGGCGAATCGGCCGATTCACCCTCGGCCGGCGGGATCAGCACCATCACCTCGTCTTCGGTATAGCCGCCAAGTGTACCGCGAACGCCGCATTCCAGGTACGTCAAGGGGTCAAAGTTATACCAGCGCGCCCCCCGTGGCGCGTCTACCCCAAAGTAGCGGTACTCGTTGTCCAGGATGCCGGCCTCGGCCATCTGGCGTAGGTCCACAATCTGGTAAAGGATGGCGTCCTCCCAATCCTCGTAGGTAGCTTCAGGCTGTTCGGCTTTACGACCAGGCTGGCGCTGGACCCAGGCCGGGTCATAGGGTGGTGGTTCCTGGGTAAAAGCCGCTTCAATCCAGCCTAGAAATTGCCCGATGGTCGGCTGCTCCCGGCCGGCCTGGGAGACCAACCACCACAGCGAACGCAGGTACTCTTCCAATGTAGGCAGCCCGGCCGGGTCGAATTGCGCTTCAAATTCCCTGACACGCCTGTAAACGTCGCGATTGGTGATAGCCATTTGCCTCTATCAGGTCCACGTCTGGTCCAGTTTATCGGCGTAGAATAGGATCGCCCGCCGGAAACGCGAGACCCGCTCGTCCTGGCTGGTTAACTACCACTATACGCCCCATCCACTAATAGTGGCGCCGAGCTGCTCACATTTAGTTCGCTAGCGAGCCAAATATCATCTTTAAATCCTCTACCGACTAACTCTTTCCCCGACCCGCAACGTAATAGAGTGTCCAGCAGATTTGATTCGGCATGAAGAAATCCGGCGACAGCCATCTCAGCTTCAGGCGAGCGTTGGCCATTCAAGTGGACAATGATTGCCCCGGCGCCAATCAGGTCTTCAAGGGCCGGGCGCAACAAACCATCTGGCCAACGCTCGCCAGCGGCAATAACCGTGATGCGCTTGCCGAGTTGGCTTGCCCTTGCCGCCACCGCTTTGGCATTGCGCAAACAGCCTGCCATGGTGTGGACGCCGCCGGTGGCTAACGAAAGGGTAGAGCCATTTGGAGAAGGCAGTACCAAACGTGTCCCTTCCGGGATGGTTACCAGCGACGAGGGCGCCAGCGAGTAAGCTGATTCACGTTGCCGGGTTCGGCTGGCAAAGAGAGCCCCCACAGAGTGAGCGTAATCTGCAAGCGCTTCAGCCTGGCCGTGATAAGGAAAGACATAACCGCCGTTCCCAACAACAATGTCAACGCATGTCGTAAAGGAAAGAACATCAACAATGATCATGACATCGCTGACCGGAGCCAGTGCTTTTACACCAGATAATCCCCACTCGAATCGAATGTCGTATTCTTTTTGATCAAAATACATTGCATCATGTCCACTGTGGTGGCTACCTGCCCAAGCGACTCGCGCAACCGGCCACCCATTCTTGATCCATGCGGGCCAGTCGGTCCTTCTTCAAATTTTCCCGCATCACCCACTGTATATCCTGATCCAGGCTGGACAGCCAATGTTCCATCATCGGCTTGCCGGCCGCCGGGAAAGCGACGACAGCCACACTCCAGCAATAGCCCAGGGCCTTGCGCAGCGCCTTGAAAGCCTCGCTTTTCCGATCCTCAGCTTGCGATATGGTTGTTGTTAAGTTGTTCACTATACGAAGAACGCGTTCGACCTGTTCCGGCCGGTGCAACAACTTTGGCTCGCACAAGGCGGCCACGGCCGCTCGTTGCTCCAGGTAGTTGCCCCGGCTCCAGACCGCCATTTCCTGGAGCAGCCCGTCCATATCTACCTCCCCCCAGGCTTGCAACGCCGTAGCCACCGCCTCGCGAATACGCCAGCGTGGGTCTGAGGCAAGAGCCCGTAACGTCTCAAGAACCACCCGGTCTCCCCTGGTCAGCAACTGCCCCAGGCCCAAAAGGCCGCAGAAGACCAGGAACTCCTGGGGAGAATTGGCCGGTGCTTCGGCCAGGGGAATAGACAGGTAGCGCCGGAACAGGGCGGCATCCCCTTCCTCGGCCGCCACCCGGGCCAGCTCCAGATTGGCTCGTGGCCCTGGCAGGCGTGATTCTTCCAGGAGAAAGCTATCCCAATCCGGCAGGGTTCTCAATTTCTGCCGGTAGTCGTCAACGTTCATGGCTGCTCCAGCAAACATAAAAGGGCGTGCCTGCCCGGACACGCCCCTATATGCAAACAAATTTCCGCTTAACTCTTCAAGAATTGCCGCAACACGGTGTGCAGAATGCCGCCGTTGCGGTAGTAATCCACTTCCACCGGCGTGTCAATGCGGCAGATCGTCTGGAAAGTCATCTCCGAGCTATCCTCCCTGGTGGCCCGGATGGTAATCTGCTGGCCCGGCTTCAGGTTGTCGCCCAGGCCAACGGTGGAGTAAACCTCCCGGCCGGTCAGTCCCAGGGTATCGGGGTTTTCGCCCGGCTTGAACTGCAACGGCAGCACGCCCATGCCGATCAGGTTGCTGCGGTGGATACGCTCGTAACTCTCGGCAATAACCAGCTTGATCCCCAACAGCAGCGCGCCTTTGGCCGCCCAGTCGCGAGAACTGCCCGTACCGTACTCCTTGCCGGCCAGGACCACCAGCGGGGTGTTGTCCAGCTTGTACTTCAGCGACGCTTCGTAAATGGTCATCACCTGGCCGGTCGGCAGGTAGGTGGTCCAGCCGCCCTCGGTGCCAGGGGCCATCTGGTTGCGCAGGCGAACGTTGGCAAAGGTGCCCCGGGTCATGACCCGGTCGTTGCCGCGCCGCGAGCCGTAGGAGTTGAAGAGGTTGTACGGTACGCCCCGCTCCAGCAAATACTGGCCGGCCGGCGTCTCGCGGCCGATCGAGCCGGCCGGAGAGATGTGGTCCGTCGTCACCGAATCGCCGACCTTGACCAATACCTGCGCCCCTTCAATCTCGGCGATAGGGGCCGGCTCCGGCGGCATATTGATAAAGAACGGTGGCTCCTGGATGTAAGTCGAGGTCGGGTCCCAGGGGTACAGTTCGCTGGCGCCGCCAGGAATGCTGTTCCACAACTCGTCGCCGGCGTAAACGTTGCTGTACTGCTCTGTGAACATCTGCGGCGTCAGCGACCGGGCGACGGTCTCCGCAATTTCCAGGCTTGAGGGCCAGATGTCGCGCAAATAAACTGGCTGGCCGTCCTGGCCCGTGCCCAGCGGCTCGTTGACCAGGTCAATGTCAGCCCGGCCGGCCAGGGCGTAAGCGACCACCAGCGGCGGCGAGGCAAGGTAGCTGGCTTTGACCCGGGGATGGATGCGTCCCTCAAAGTTGCGGTTGCCGCTAAGGACCGAGACGGCGACCAGATTGCCGTCCTCTATGGCCTTCTCGACTACCTCCGGTAGCGGGCCGGAGTTGCCGATGCAGGTGGTGCAGCCGTAGCCGACAATGTGGAAGCCCAATCGCTCCAGGTAGGGCGTCAGGCCGGCCGCGTCCAGGTAGCTGCTGACCACCCGCGAACCGGGGGCCATGCTTGTTTTCACGTAGGGCTTAACCTGCAACCCCTTCTCGACTGCTTTCTTGGCCAGCAGTCCCGCCCCCAACATGACCGAGGGATTGGAAGTGTTGGTGCAACTGGTGATGGCGGCAATAACCACCGCGCCGTGGCTGATCTCGGCGCTGTGGCCGTTGTTGGGAACGGTCATGACGCAGTTTAGCTCCTTGTCGGTCAGAGCAAAGCCCCGCTCCCGCAGCGGCGCCCGGAGCGTCTGCTGGAAGGCTGACTTCATATTCGACAGGGCCACCCGGTCCTGCGGCCGCTTCGGCCCGGCCAGGCTCGGCTCCACCGTGCCCAAATCCAGCGCCATCGCATCGCTAAATTCAGGGTCGGGCGTGTCGTCGGTGCGGAACAGGTCTTGCTCCTTGGTGTACCGCTCCACCAGGGCCACCAGCTCCTCGGACCGGCCGGTGCGGCGCAGGTAATTGAGCGTCTCCTCGTCCACCGGGAAGTAGCCGACCGTCGCCCCATACTCCGGGCACATGTTGGCAATCGTGGCCCGGTCAGGCAGGCTCATGCTGCTCAGGCCGGGGCCATAGTACTCGACAAACTTGCCGACCACGCCCCGCTCCCGCAGCATCTGGGTTACGACCAGCACCAGGTCGGTGGCGGTGGCTCCTTCGGGCAGACGGCCGGTCAGCTTGAAGCCGACCACTTCCGGGCTGAGCATATAAATGGGCTGGCCCAACATGACCGCCTCGGCCTCAATACCGCCCACCCCCCAACCGAGGATGCCCAGGCCGTTGATCATCGTCGTGTGCGAGTCGGTGCCGACCAGCGAATCGGGGAAGGCGACAAGGCCATCCCTTTCGGATTTGGTCATCACCACCGTGCCCAGGTACTCCAGGTTGACCTGATGGACGATGCCGGTGGCCGGCGGGACGACGGTGAAGCTGTTGAAGGCTTGCCGGCCCCACTTCAGAAACTCGTAGCGCTCCCGGTTGCGCTCGAACTCGCGTTCGGCGTTAAAGAATAGCGCCGCGGCCGAGCCGAACATATCTACCTGGACCGAATGGTCAATCACCAGGTCTACCGGCACCAACGGGTTGATCTTCTTCGGGTCACCACCCAGGCGGGCCATGGCCGAACGCAGCGCCGCCAGGTCCACCACGGCCGGCACGCCGGTGAAGTCTTGCAAGATGACCCGGCCCGGCTTAAAGGGCAGCTCGTCGCGGCTGGTATCCTGGGGCTGCCAGTTGGCCAGGTTGACCACGTCCTCCGGGTTGACCTCATATCCGTCGCAGTTTCGCAAGACGGCTTCCAGCAAAATCTTGATCGAAAAGGGTAAACGCTCAATGTGGCCAATCCCATCTTCTTGCAGCTTACTCAAGCGGTAATAGGCGTGGCGGTTGTCGCCAGGTAGCAACGCCCGCGCGCCAAAGTGATCAAACAACTTATCCATGTGTCACCTCTTCACGTAGCAGAACGAAAGATCAGGCCATGTCATTTTCATTATACTGCAAATGTCCAGTTTTGGAGGATTTCAGGGACGCCAGGCACTTCCAAACTATACAAATAGTTGCACAAATTAGCGATTGCCGGTATCAACCTGATGTTCTCGTAACTATTGGCGGAGGCCCTCTTGTTACACACGTCGCGCTTCTCTAGAAAATTGCCCTGGTTTTTTGGCCTGGTCGCGGCCGCCACCCTGACCATCGCCCTGGCCTCACCGGGATCTGGCTCTACAGGAAACGATTTCTTCTGGATCACCCTCGACCAGGTAGCCAGCGGCTTCAACGAGCCGACGACCATCGCCAACGCCGGCGACGGCCGCCTCTTCGTCGTCGAGCGGGCCGGCGTCATCCGCATCATCCAGTCCAACGGCCAGGTCTTGCCCACCCCCTTCCTGGACATCCGCGACCGGGTCGGCTCGACCACCTTTTGGGAACAAGGGTTGTTAGGGCTGGCTTTTCACCCTGACTATGCCGGTAACGGCTTCTTCTTCGTCAACTATACCGACCTGGTCGGCGACAGCCACATTGCCCGCTTCCAGGTCAGCGCCGGCAACCCGGACGTGGCCGACCCGGCCAGCGAAGCGCTGGTTCTTTTTATAGAGCAGCCGACGGTCATCCACAACGGCGGCAGCCTGGCCTTTGGGCTGGACGGCTATCTGTACGCCGGCCTGGGCGACGGCGGTTGGCTGAGCGACCCATTTAATCGGGCCCAGAATCCAGCCGAGTTGTTGGGCAAAGTGCTGCGCCTGGACGTGAGCACCGGCAGCACACCACCTTACTACACTATCCCGCCGGATAACCCCTTTGTCGGCGTGCCCGGCGCGGCCGAGGAAATTTGGGCCCTGGGCTTCCGCAACCCCTGGCGTCTTAGCTTTGACCGCCTGACCGGCGACCTGTTCATTGGCGACGTGGGCAACTTTGCCTACGAGGAAGTGGACTTTGAGCCGGCCGGCGACCCCGGCGGCCGGAATTACGGCTGGCGTTGCTACGAGGGCAATGCCGCTTTTAATCTCTATGGTTGCGGACCGGCCAGCCAGTACACCTTCCCTGCTCACGCCTATGCCCAGGAACCGGGCTGCGCCGCCATCGGCGGCTTTGTCTACCGGGGCAGCCAGTTCCCGGTTATGGCTGGTTACTATATCTTTGGCGACTTCTGTCACGGCCAGCTCTGGAGCCTGTACCGCAACGTAAACGGCGCCTGGCAGGCCAACCTGCGCGGCAACACCGGGGCCAACATCAGCGCCTTTGGTGAGGGTGCTAACGGCGAGTTATATGCGGCCACCTACTTCCGCGGCATCGTCTACCAGCTCCAGGCCGAGCCGGTGGCAGCTTTAGGCTTTATGCCGATGCTGGAGGTAGCAGCCCCAACCCCTACCCCGGTACCGCCGGGGCCAGACCTCGTCGTGGCCGATTTAACCCTCGTGCCGGCCGTGCTGGCGGCCGGCGAGCCGGTCATTGTTTACGTGACCGTTCTTAACCAGGGCAACCAGCCGGTGACGCCCGGCAACAACTTTTTTGTGGATTTTTACGTAGATACCGTACCGGCGCCTTACGCACCGGGCGACCTCTATTGGGGCGCTCAGGGCGCGGCTTTTGGCCCCGGTCAGAGCCAGCCGTTCAACGGCGACATTGTCCTGAGCGCCGGTTTCCACAACCTCTATGTCCAAGTAGACACCGATCAGAGCGTGCCCGAAGCGGTGGAGACGAACAATATTTACGGCCCTATACCAATCACGGTTGAGCCTTGAGCACCAAGAGGGTAATTGAGCAAGTGCCGCAGGCCAATTACCTAATTACCCAATTACTCAATGGCCTCGCGGCAGCCAGCTATAAGCGTACCGCTCGTCCTCAATTTCGTGGGCGTAGCGGGTCAGGCGCAGCGGCCGGAAGGTATCCACCATCACCGCCGTCTCGCGCGTCTCTTCCTTGCCAATGGAGCCTTCATACGTGCCGGGGTGCGGTCCGTGGGGAATGCCGTTGGGGTGGATGGTAAAGTCAGAGCGCTCGATGCCCTTGCGGGACATAAAGTCCCCATCCACGTAATAGAGCACTTCGTCCGAGTCCACATTGGAGTGGTTGTAAGGCGCCGGAATAGACAGCGGGTGATAGTCGAACTTGCGGGGCACGAAGGAGCAAAGGACAAAGCCCGGCCCGTCAAAGGTTTGGTGGACCGGCGGCGGCTGGTGGACCCGGCCGGTAATCGGCTCAAAATCCTCGATGTTGAAGGCAAAGGGCCAGAGATGGCCGTCCCAGCCGACGACATCCAGCGGGTGGTAATCGTAGAAGAAGCTGGTGATCTGCTCGCGGGCTTTCACCCGCACTTCAAACTCGCCCTTTTCGTCGTTAGTCACCAGCCTGTCCGGCGGCCGGATGTCCCGTTCGCCGTAGGGCGAATGCTCCAGGAACTGGCCGTAGTTGTTCAGGTAGCGCTTGGGGGGAACCACGTGGCCATGGGCTTCGACCACCAGCAGGCGGTGCTCCACATCCTTATCAGGAACCATCCGCCACATCACGCCGGTGGGCAGGACCAGGTAATCACCTGGCCGGTAACGCAGCAGGCCGTACTGGCTTTCTAACACGCCGCTTCCATCGTGGACGAAGATGACGTCGTCGCCGTGGGCGAATTTGTACCAGTAGTCCATGGCCCTGGTCGGCCGGGCGACGGAAATGACGACGTCGTTGTTGCCCATCAGGGGGATGCGCCCTTCCACGGCGTCGCCACCGGCTGGAATGGGGTCGGAGCAAATACGGCGCGGCCGCAGCGGGCCAGGTTCTTCGTAGGGAATCTCCACCCGCTCGTGCACCTCCACCCGGCGCACCTGCGTTGGCGGCCGGAGGTGGTAGAGGAGTGACTGGATACCGGCAAAGCCGTGGATGCCCATGACCTCTTCGTGGTACAGAGAACCATCCGGCTGGCGAAATTGTGTATGCCGCTTGTGCGGCAATTGGCCAAGTTTGTAGTAGTAAGCCATAGGAAACTCCCTTCCGAATTTTAGATTTTAGATTTTGGATTGAAGAGCGATCTAAAATCTAAAATCGCAAATCCAAAATCGTTACAGGTTGCCGCGCAGCGCCTGTTCGCGCTCGATAGCCTCGAACAGGGCCTTGAAGTTGCCCTTGCCAAAGCCGCGCGAGCCGTGGCGCTCGATAATCTCGTAGAACAGCGTCGGCCGATCTTCCACCGGCCTGGTGAAGATTTGCAGCAAATACCCTTCGTCGTCCCGGTCCACCAGGATGCCCAACTCGGCCAGTTGATCCACCGGCTCGTTAATCTTGCCCACCCGGGCCTCTAGCTCTTCGTAATAGGTGGTCGGAACACGGAGAAACTCGACGCCACTATCCCGCAACCGGGTGACCGCCTCGATAATGTCACCGGTGGACAGGGCAATGTGCTGTACGCCCGGCCCGTAGTAGTAATCCAGGTATTCCTGGATTTGGGACTTCTTCTTGCCCTCGGCCGGCTCGTTGATCGGGAACTTGACCTTGCCGGTGCCGTCTTGCATCACCTTGGACATTAGCGCCGAATATTCGGTGGAAATGTCCTGGTCGTCAAAGTGAATGAGCTGGCTGAAGCCCATCGTCGTGGCAAAGAACTCCACCCACCGGTTCATGGCCCCCAGCTCGACGTTGCCGACGATGTGGTCAATGTGGGCCAGGCCGTACCCTTGGTGCCGGCCGTTGGCTGCGCTACTGGCGCCATTGCCGCTGAGAGTACGGGCTATATACCCGGGGGCAAAGGGACCGTTATAATCGCTGCGGTCCACAAACTTGATCAGGGTGTCGCCGTAACTGCGAATCGCCGAATAGCGTAGCAGGCCATGCTCATCCTCTTCCTGGGTTGGGGGGACAGTCCCGGTGGCCCCACGTTTGGTCGTCTCGCGGTAAGCGCCGGCCGCGTCCGGCACTTCCAGGGCGATAATGCCCACGCCATCACCGTGCAGGTACACGTGCCGGGCAATGGGGTGGTCCGGGCTGAGCGCCGTGGAGAGCAGCAGGCGAATCTTGCCCTGTTCCAACACGTAAGAGGCCCGTTCCCGGTTCTTCGTCTCCAGCCCACTATAGGCGGTCAGGGCAAAACCAAAAGCCGTCCGGTAATAGTGGGCTGCCTGCCTGGCGTTCCCAACGTACAATTCGACGTGGTCAATGCTTTTAATCGGTAAAAAATCGTCCATCTCGTGCCTCCTCGAAAAAAGCTATTAGCTTTAAGCTATCAGCTATCAGCCTGTCAACTATCAACCACCAACCCTCAACCATCAACTACCAACCCTCAGTCCTCAGCCCTCATCACTGCAACAAAGCCCCCAACCGCGCAATACCCTCCTCGATCAATTCCGGCGTGCAGTTGGAAAAGTTCAGTCGCATACACCGGCTGGCCACGGAGTGGCCATCGGGCTGGCCGGCCGCGGCCAGGGCGTTGAAGGCCTGGCCGGGAATAAAGGCCACCTTTTCCCGCTCCACGGCCGTGTGCAGCAGCTCGGCGGTATTGAACCCGGCCGGCAGCTCGACCCAGACAAACATGCCAGACGCCGGCCGGGTCCAGCGCGCTTCGGCCGGGAAATAGCGGTACAGGGCGGCCAGCATGGCATCTCGCCGCATCCCGTACTCGCGGCAGAGCATCGCCAGGTGGCCGGGCAGGTAGCCGGCGTCCAGGTAAGCCGAGACCGTCCGTTGGACGAAAGCCGACGTTTCCAGGTCGTAAGCCTCCTTGACCACGGTCAGCTTGGGAACCAGAGCCTCCGACACAACCATCCAGCCCAGGCGCAGCGCCGGGGCCAGCAGTTTAGAAAAAGAACCGACGTAAATGACCCAGTCGTCATCCAGGGCGCGCATCGGCGGTCCGACCGTCCCGTCGTAGCAAAGGAAACCGTAGGGGTCGTCCTCGACGAGCGGCACCTGGTAGCGGCGGGCCAGTTCTGCCAACCGGGCCTGCCGTTCCGGGCTGATGCTCACCCCTAGCGGGTTGTGGGCTTCGGGGATGGCGTAAATAAAGGCCGGTCGCGTGCCCGCCAGCAGGTGAGCCTCGACAGCGTCCACATCCATACCCTCGTCCAGGTTGGTGGGCACGGTGAGGATCTGCGGCCGGTAGGGGGCGACCACCTGCTGGATGCCGGTGTAGACTAGTTCTTCCAGGATGACCTGCCCGCCCGGATTAAGAAACAGGCGCGCCGCAATGTTTAATCCTTGCTGCGCGCCTGTTGTCAGAAAAATTTGCTCTTCACGACAGGTAACCCCACGCCTGGCCATCAGCTCGACAACGTGGGCTTTCAGCGGGGCATAGGGCGGCCCATATTGCAACGCCCCAGGGTCGGTAGCCAGAACGTGGGCCACTGCTTCGGCATAATCGGCCGTGGGGAAAAGCTCCGGGGCCGGCAGACCACCGGCAAAGGAAAGGATACCGGGCCGGGCAACCACGGCCAGCATCTCCCGCAGCACGGAGCGCTTCATGCTATGTGTCCAGTCGGCCAGGCTCATGGTGGGCGGCGCGGTTGGCTGGAGTAAGGGAACGATGGTGCTATTATTCAGGGCCATAGCCGTCTCCACTGAACACGGCCGGATCCAGGGGAACGGCCGTGGTTGTCTTAATTTCACGTAAAACCAGGCTGGTGCGGATCTTGTCCATGCCGGGTACAGGCGTCAGCTTTTCCACCAGGAATTCCTCCAGGTGTTTGCGATTGCGGACGACAATCTTGAGCAGGTAGTCGTACTCGCCGGTAATGTGGTGGCACTCTAGGACTTCCGGCATGGCCTGGACCATCGCCTTGAACTCCTGGATGGCCCGCGGCTCGTGGCGTTGCAGGGTGACCTGGACAAAGCAGAGCATGTCAAAACCAACTGCTTCCCGATTGACCAGGGTCACGTATTGCTCGATCACCCCCATCTCTTCCAGCTTGCGGAGTCGTCGTTGCAAACCCGGCGGCGACAACTCTACCCGCCGGGCCAGCTCCGTGTTCGTCATCCGGGCATCACTTTGTAGGTGTTGCAGTAGGGCTTTATCTTTCTGGTCGAGGTTTTTATTGGTGACCATTCAGGAGTCCTCTAAAATAGCTGTCAGCTTTAAGCTATCAGCTTTTTCATTCATGCCTGGCGGACCCGAGCCCAGGTGGTCTCTCTGAAAGAGGACCTGACGCCAGCGTGTGTAAGAATAGATCTACAGTCTACCTCAAAAATATAAGCAAATTATAAGAAAATACTTTTGTTTTTTCAACAATTCTGGGAGAGTTGCTTTGTTCTTGTAATACAGTTGTGAAAAACGGAACGAATTTGAACTTGCGCCAGGGAGGTCTCGCCAACGGGCGCGGTCGGGAGACCGGCCCGATCAAAGCAATTCCTATGGGTAGGCGAACTTCCTCTAGCTCTCGCTCCCACTCGGCGGAACCACCCGAAAAGGCCACGGGCCGCTCTTGCTGCTCAGGTAACTGGCCCGGTGGTGAGCGAAATGGGGATCCAGGGTGGACAACGGCCGGACCATCCCATCTAGCAGCACATCCGGGTCTATCGTCCGCAGTTTGGTACTGACCGAAAAGTCCGGCCGGGCCGCATCCCAGACAAATTGGGTCCTGGGGCTAATCAGCCGGAGCTGGCGCTGCAGTTCAGCGTCCCCGGCGGCCTGCAGTTTGGCCCAGGCCGCGTCGTCGGTGCTCCAAATGTCCTCCAGGGTAATAGCCCCCACCGCCAGCCCCCGCCGGATGGCGCCGGCCGTCAACTCGTACAAGCCCACCTCCCAGAAATTAGCCCAACTGGCCTCGTCGGCGGCAATGTATATGTAGCCCAGCCAGCGGGCCGCCTCGAGGTTGTCCACCACGATCCGGCCGTCGTGAACAACCAGGTGTGACAGGGCAAAAGCCACGTCGCCGGCCGTGGCCAGGCCCAGGTCGGGGCTGTCACGCAAGAAGTAGTCCAGCCGGTCGGCGCACAGGGCCGGGGCGGGTTGCTCCAACAGGGGAAAGGTCGTCTCGTCCAGGAAGTCGTGCCAGTCGTAGCCGTAGTCAGCCAGCACGGCCGGCAGGTCGGTCCCGGCCACGTACTGCTCTTTCATTTCGTCGTGGTAGCTCTGGCTGTCCGGCGCGCCGAAGACGTGGTCAATGACGTGGCTGAAGGCGGTGTGGCTGACGTCGTGCAACAGGGCAGCGATCTGTTCCGCCACCGGCCCACCCAGCCGGCGCACCAGCAGCATCACCCCCACCGAGTGCTCATACCGGGTCGTTGCCCTGGTCACGCTGATGAGGCCGGTAATGCCGTGCTGTAGCACCCCCTGCAGCCGTCGCATGGCGGCCGAGAGCATGACGTCGATGAGCACTGGTTCGGTGATGGTGGTGCGGCCGTAGATGGGGTCGTCAACGATGATATTCTTCTCTTGCATAACTTCGCACGCCTGGCTCAATGGTTGTTTCAAGATACCAATTTCTTTGGAAGTTTATTCATCAGGGGTAAATCTACTCTATACTGGTTCTGTGGCAAGTGCTATTAAGCCGTGAGTTTGTTTCCCAGGCACTTTGCATTAAACTCCCCCCTATGAGCAAACAGTGGCTGGCCCTGGTACTGCTTCTCCTGGCCTATGCGGCCGGATGCCAGGCCGGAGCGGGGAGGTTGACGGGTTCAACAGACGATGAAGCGACGTCGCCAGGGCCGGTCGAGCCGGCCGGCACGCCGCAAGCCGTGGAACTGACCGAGCTGGCCGAGGACCCGGCCGGCTTTGAGAATACCTATCTCCAGGTCACCGGGCAGTTGAATTACGCTCCCCTGGTGGTGTGCAGCTCCAAGCCGCGCCTTTCCCCAGCCATCTGGGTGCTGGCCGATGGCGAACTCTCTATCCCGGCCGCCAGCCAGAGTAACACCGTCCGCCAGGTGGCCCCGCTGCAGTTGACCCTGACCGTGGCCGGCCGCTGGCAGCGCTGGCGCGGGCCGGTGGGCTGCGGCCGGAATGCCCCGGAAATAGAAATCTGGTATCTGAACGTCGAGCGCATCCTTGCCCCCAACCCCATTGCCCTGGTGACTGTCATCCCTGGGGAGGGCAACGAGGCAGCTACCCCTGGCCTGCCGTCCACCGGCGAGTCGCCGCCCGGAGAGGGCGACATTCCTGCACCTGGCACGCCAGGGGGAGGTGGTGGGCCGGCTGGCCAGGCCACGCTGCCCGCCTACCCCGGCCCTGGCACACCGCCTGGCGGCCCGGCGCCAGGGGGAACGCCGGTCAGCGGTCCACAGGCTTCGCCGCCAGTTGGATCGGCCACGGCCGGGCCAGGCAACCCGACCGCCGCCCCACCGACCACACCCGCACCGCCACCCACCCCCGGAACGGCCGGCCAGACGCCGACCTCATCTTCCGGCGTAACGCCCAGCCCAACCTCCCAGTCCGGCGCTTCGGCCACGCCGGCGCCAACCGGTGGCGCCACGCAGCCGCCAACTGTCGAGGACCAGGGACCGATTGAAATTAACTCGCTGGAAACGGCAACCCTGGCCGGCAATGGCAGCCACCGCTGGACGCTCACCATTACCGAGACCACGGTTATTACTATTAGTGTGGCCTCAGAAATTGAGGTGGACGCCAGCATTACCGTGCTGGACCCGGCCGGCAACACCGTTGCCCGGCAAAACAACGCCCGGCTCGGCAGCCCGGAAATCTTGATTGGGGTTGCCCTGCCGACGCCCGGCGACTACGAGGTCCTCATCGGCGAGGCGACAGGCGTCACCGGCATGTATAGTATCCTGATCCTGGACAGCAACGCTTACAGCTTCGTCTTCCAGGGCACGGTGGCATATGGTACGCTGGCCTCAGCCACCCTCCAGCCGGAAAACGACCATTTCTGGCACTTTGCCGGCACGGCCGGGGAGGAGATCGTCATCACCGTCATCCCCAGCGACAACTCAGACCTCTTCTTGCGACTGTTCAGCGTGGACGAATCGCTGATCGAAGAGTTTTACGACGAAAACGGGGCTGGCGAGGAGGAAGTTCTCGTTTTAACCTTGCCGCAAACCGGTTTATACTCTCTCCTGGTCGGCGAGGTCAATTTCGGCCAGGCCAGTTACCAGGTCTTAGTTGATCTTGAGTAGCCACGATTTGGAAATCGCGCTTTTAATTTGCGGTGTAGGGCGGCATCCTTAGATGCCGCCGGTCGCATCTGAGGATGCGACCTCCTCTCTACCTACAAACCTGACTTTAGAGGAGTTATCGGTGACAGGAAAGAAACATATCTGGTTGGGGGTAGCCATTCTTATCGTCTTACTGGCGGCGCTGGCTGGCTGCCAGCAGGCTGAAGTAGAACCGGCGGCCGATACGAATATCATCACCACCGAGAGCGGCCTGCAGGTCATTATCCTGGAGGAGGGCGACGGCCCCTCGCCCCAGCCCGGCGATGTGGTTTCGGTGCATTACACCGGCACGTTGGAGGATGGCGCCCAGTTTGACAGCTCCCTCGACCGTGGCCAGCCCATCTCTTTTCCCCTGGGGCAGGGCCGGGTGATTGCCGGCTGGGACGAAGGCATTGCTCTGCTGAGGCAAGGCAGCAAGGCCCGGCTGATTATTCCGCCGGAGCTGGCCTATGGGGAGCGGGGGGCTAGCGGGGTTATCCCGCCGAACGCTACCCTGACCTTTGAGGTGGAATTGGTAGGCATTCAGCCCGGCGCGCCGGTCGCGCCGGCCGAGGTGGACGAAGCCGATTACACCACCACCGACAGCGGCCTGAAGTATTTTGACCTGGTTGAGGGTCAGGGCGTCTCACCCCAGGCCGGGCAGCGAGTCGCCGTCCATTACACCGGCTGGCTGCTGGACGGAACCAAGTTCGACAGCTCCCTGGACCGGGCCGAACCGTTTGTTTTTGCCCTGGGGGCTGGCGACGTTATTGCCGGTTGGGACGAAGGCGTGGCGACGATGAAGGTTGGCGGCCGGCGGCAGTTGGTCATTCCGGCCGAGCTGGGCTATGGCGCTCAGGGGGCCGGCGGAGTCATTCCGCCCAATGCTACCCTGGTCTTTGAGGTTGAATTGCTGGAGATTCGTTAGGGATTGGAGATTGGAGATTGGTAATCTCTAATCTCCAATCTCTAATCCCCCTGTAGACCATGAACCGTTACGGGATCTTCTGGGGTATCATCTGCCTGATTGTCCTGGCCGGCTGCGGGGTGTTGCCGCAACCGGCGGCCGAAGACACGCCGGCGCCGACGATTGCCGCCCCGCCTTTTCAGGCTGGGGCTGTCCCCCTGACCACCCTGATACGCAACCCATCTACCTTCGAAGGCACTTTCATTCAACTCACCGGCCAGTATGAGCCGCTGCCGCTGCTGGTCTGCAACGAAGACCAGCACCGCTCGCCGGCCACCTGGGCCCTCACCTTTGGCGACGTGCGCGTCCTGGCCGGCGGCTTTGACCTTGAATTGCGCTCCCTGGCCGCCGAAGGGCTCCTGCTGACGGTGGAAGGGCGCTGGCAATTCTGGCGTGGCCCGGTAGGCTGCGGCCGGCGCGCCCCGGTGGAAGAACTGTGGTATCTGGAAGCCAGCCGTATTCTCTCGCCCAACCCGTTGGTCCGCCCCACCGAGGAGGGCCAGGTGGTCGCCGAATTACCCTCGCCCACCGCAACTGTTGCAGAGGGGACCGGGCCGGCCCCTTTGCCGACGACAGGTAATGGCGGCCCAACGATTCCAACCCCAGCCCCGCCGGCCGGGGCCACGCCCACCCGGCCGCCGACGGCGGCCACCCCTACGCCGACGATTGGGCCATTCCCCACCCTGCCGTTGCCGGCCACGCCGACGCCTTTATTCTCCCCCACGCCCTCGGCCACGCCAACCGGTGGCGCCGGCGGGCCAACACCCACCGAAAGCCCCAGCCCAACCCCTGACGCCAGCGCCTCCCCCAACCAAACGCCGGCCGGCACCCCCGTCCCTGTTGACCAGGGCGAAATAGAAGTTCACGAAGTCAGCGATGCACCCTATAACTACCCGGTGAAACGAAACCTGGCCGCCGGCGCGGCTCACCGTTGGACTTTCTCGCCCATTTCCGGGCAACTTACTTCTGCCAGCGTGTCCCCGGTCCCAGAATTGGACGTCATCTTGCAGGTGCTTGATTCCAGCGATACGGTCATTGCCACAGAGGATGATCGTGGCGCCGGCCTGCCGGAGTTTATTGACGAACTCTCTCTATCCGGCAGCGGCGCCTACCAGTTGATTGTCACGGCCAAGGGCAACTCGGCCGGCGATTACGCCGTGGTCGTGCAAACCGGCGAAGCCGAGCCCTTTTTCGTTTTTCAGCAGAATATGAACTATGGTGGTAATGTCTCCGGCAATCTGCCGACCGTCGTAGACCACCTGTGGCATTTTCAGGGAACGGCCGGAGAAACGGTCATCATCACCGCCACCTCCAGCGACGCCGACCTCGTTCTCTACGTGTTAGGGGTAGAGGGTGGCGCGGACAGCGAACTGGAGTATGCCGACGACACGAGTACAGGCGAGGAGGTTATTACCTTGACCCTGCCGGAAACAGGTTATTATTCCATCGGTGTCGGCGAGGCGGAATTTGAGATCGCCAGTTACGCCATGAGCCTGGTCGAGCAGTAAGAAGAAGAGATTAGAGATTGGCGATCAGAGATTGCGGGCACCCTGATTGCCAATCTCTAATCTCCAATCTCCACCTCCACCCCCACCACGCGGCGGGGCATGGCCAGCCACAGCGCCAGCCCGAAGAGCGCCAGGGTGACGGCCAGGCCCACCAGGCTGACCAGGAGCATGTCCCCCCGAGCGTAAAGGGCCCCACTGCCCAGGCTGCCGGCGCCCGCCCCCAGGGAGACAAGAATCTCGCTGGCTCCCTGGCTTTGCGCCCGCTCACTCATCGTCAACTGGTCGGACAGCAGCGAAGAGCCGGCGACAAAGCAGAGGTTCCAGCCCCAGCCCAACAAAAAGAGGGCCAGCGCCAGCAGCGGCACGGCCGTCGAAATGGGTGCCAGTAGACAGGCCACGGCCAGGACCATCGTCCCGGCAAAAATCATGGCCAGCCGGCCGAAGCGGTCAATCAGCCAGCCGGTGACGCCAGACAGGCCAAACATTCCCAGGGTGTGGGCCATAATGACCCAGGAGATGGCCTGGGTGCTGTGGTCGTGGGCGCTCATGTGCAGCGAGGTAATGACCATCACCAGACTCATGGCCAGTTGCCCGACGAGCATGGAAGCGGTAGCCAACTGGACCAACGGCTGGCCGAAAATCTGGCGCAGCGGCCGGGCCGGGGCGTCGCCGGCCGGCCGGCCGGCGCCGGCCGGTTCGCTGGCGGCGATTTGCCGGCCCAACGCCAGGGGGTCCGGGCGGAGAAAGAAAAAGATAGCCAGGAGGGCGACCAGGATCAGGCCGACGCTGGCGGCAAAAGGCCCGACCATCGGGTCTACGCCTTCCCACCGCTCGACCAGCCGGCTGGACGGATCCACCAGCAGCGGTCCGCCAATCGCCCCAATCGTGCCGGCCGAGACAATCAGGCCGATGACCCTGGCCCGCTGCCCGGCCGGGACGACCTCGGCGGCCACGTAGCGGCTCTGGTCGGCCGACGCCCTGGCCCCACCCATGAGGAGCGCGCCCAGCAAAAAGCCGGGAAAAGAGCCGGCCACAATAGCCCAGGCCGTTATGATCGCCCCGACAACTCCCACCAGATAACCCAGGGATAGGGTCAATCGCCGGCCGAGCTGGTTCATCAGCCAGCCGATCGGGTAGGCCAGTGCCGCCCGGCCGACCAGCGTCAGGGTGGACGGCAGCCCGGCGACGCTGTCGCTGCCGCCCAGCCTGGCGGCCACGATGGGTGACAAGGTAAAGGAAGCAATAATGGCTGCCGAAAACAGACTCTGGGAAACAAACAAAGCGGCCGCAATGCGGCGGGCCGGTGAGTGATCAACGGTGGATGGCATCAATCGTCCTCTCGACTCTGGGATACAACTGCTCTATTATCCCGAAACTTATCAAAAATCGCGAATAGCACGAATAGGCGAATGACGCGAATAATCTTTTTCAATATTCGCGCCATTCGTTCATTCGCGATATTCGCGTTGAAGCGCGTTCACATGTCATACTACACTGGCATTGTTCTCATCTCGGCCGCCACGCTGCTTTTGGAAGTGGCGCTGCTGCGGCTGTTTGCCGTGCAGCAGTTCTACCACTTCGCCTTCATGGCCGTCAGCCTGGCCCTGCTGGGGGCCGGGGCCAGCGGTTCGCTGCTCACCGTCTGGCCGCGCCGCCGGC
The DNA here is from genome assembly GCA_022616275.1 of Chloroflexota bacterium. GTDB lineage: Bacteria > Chloroflexota > Anaerolineae > Promineifilales > Promineifilaceae. The sequence goes on along the minus strand of JAKEFB010000138.1, from coordinate 4,159 downwards.
CGCCGGTGGTCTTAAGCCTGGCCTTCAGCGCCGCGACTATTGGCGCTTACCTGGTCATCAATTACCTGCCCTTCGATTCTTTCAGCATTGCCTGGGACCGGCGGCAGGTGCTTTACCTGGCCTTGTACTTCCTGGCCGCAGCCGCCCCGTTTTTGTTTGCCGGGCTGCTGGTTGGGGGCGAGCTGATGGCCGCCGGCGAGAAAGGGCAGGGTTCGCACCGCGTCTACGCCGCCAATCTTTCCGGCTCGGCGCTGGGCAGCCTGGCCAGTTTGCCGGCGCTGGCTGCCCTGGGTGGCGAAGGGGCACTGCTTATAGCCACTACGCTGGGCGTCGCCGCCGGGCTGCTGTTCCTGCCGCGGCCGGTCCAGTGGAAGCCGGCGCTGGCCCTGGTGGGCTTACTACTGGCCGGCCTGGCCGCAGCCCTCCGGCCGCCGGCATTCCTGGCCCTACGCCTCTCCCCCTACAAGACGCTGGCCACCCTCTCCCAGGCGTTGGACAGCCGCCACGTACACACGGATTGGAACGCTGCCTCGCGGGTGGACGTGGTAGAAAGCCCGGCCATCCACGTTCTGCCCGGCCTGAGCCTGCAAGCGCCGGTGGGGCCGCCGCCCCAGGCCGGCCTGCTGCTCGACGGCGATAGTCTGATGCCCATCAGCGGCTTGGACCCGAGCGACGAGCAAGCGGCGCTGCTGGCCGGGTACACGCCCAACGGCCTGATTTACCAGCTCCGGCCGGGCGCGCAGACGCTGGTCCTGGAAGCCGGCGCCGGGATGGAAGTCCTCTTGGCCCTGGCTGCCGGGGCCGAGCAGGTGACGGCCGTGGAGGAAAACAGCCTGGTGGTCGAGATCATGCAGAACGAATACCGCGCCTTTAGCGGCCATCTGTACGCCAACCCCCGCGTCACCGTCGCCAACCAGTCCGGCCGGGTCTACGCCCGCCGCCTGGCGCCGGGGAGCTTTGAGGTGGTCATCGTGGCCCTGACCGACCCGCACCGGCCGGTCACCTCTGGCGCCTACAGTCTGACCGAAAACTATCTCTACACCGTCGAGGCTTTCGAGGACTACTTGCAAGCCCTGGACGAGGATGGCCTGCTGGCCGTTACTCGCTGGTTGCAAACGCCGCCCAGCGAGGAATCTCGAACGTTTGGCGCGTTGGTCGCCGCCCTGGGCGGCCTGGAGCGGGGTGCCAATCCGGCCGCCCACCTGGTCGCCTTTCGCACGCTGCGGACGATGACCATCCTGGCTAAAAACGAGCCCTTCACCCCCGAAGAAATTGCCACCGTCCGCGACTTTTTGCAAAGCCGGAACTTCGACGCCGTCCATTTCCCCGGTATCCAGCCGGACGAAGTCAACCGCTATAACGTCCTGCCCACCCCGGCTTACTACGAGCTGTTCCAGGCCATCCTGGCCGACCCGGCCGCTACCTACGACGATTACCGCTTCGACATCCGGCCGCCGGCCGACGACCGGCCGTTCTTCTTCCACTATTTCAAGTGGCGGCAAACGCCGGAAATCCTGGCCAGCCTGGGCTACACCTGGCAGCCGTTTGGCGGCAGCGGCTACTTCGTTCTGGTCGCCCTGCTGCTCCTGGTCGGGCTGGCCGCGCTGCTGTTCATCCTGGGACCATTGCTGCTCCGGCGTGGGCAGACAACTCGCCCGGAGGCGCCGGCCGGGCTACCCCACTGGCGGGTCCTGCTCTACTTTGCCGGCCTGGGGCTGGCCTTTCTTTTCGTCGAAATCCCCCTGGCCCAGCGCTTCATCCTGCTCCTGGAGCAGCCGGTGACGGCCCTGGCGGTGGTTATTTTTGCCATCCTGCTCTTTTCCGGGCTGGGCAGCCTGACCGCGCCACGCTGGCGGCTGCGGCCGGCGCTGGCGGCGCTGGTCGTGGCGGCCATCCTCTACCCTTTCCTTCTGCCCCTGGCCGATCTGGCCCTGGGCTGGCCGGCCTGGGCCAGGCTGCTGTTGACCGTGCTGGCCCTGGCTCCCCTGGGCTATTTGATGGGGCTGCCCTTCGCCGGCGGTCTGCGCCTGGTGGAGGCAGCCGGGCCGGCGCTGGTCCTCTGGGCCTGGGCTATTAACGGCAGTTTTTCGGTCATCAGCGCCGTTCTGGCCGTGACGCTGGCCCTGTCGTGGGGCTTTTCGGCCGTCCTGTGGCTGGGGGCGGCCGCTTACGCGGTGGCCTTGCTGGCTTTTTATCCTCTGGCGAGCGCCAGGTCTTAGTTAGACCCCGCAGGTCTTAGAGACCTGTGGGGTCTGGCGGCGGTTACTATGAAACGTACCCGGATAATTTTCTTATTGGCTATCTGGCTGCTGAGCAGTGGTTGTAGCCGACAATCGCCGGCCGAGACGCCGGCCAACCAGCAACCCAACCCGGCCGGGGCAACGCCGGCTGCCCCAACAGAAGAAGCGCCGCCCGGGCCGACGCCGGCCGCCCCTTCGACCGCGGCTGCGCCCCTGCCCACGGCCGCCCCGGTGGATACCCAGGGCGTTGGCGGGCAGGTCACCTACCGGGCCGGCGACCGCGTCTACCGGCTGGCCGCCAGCGAAGGAGCGACCCCCGAAGAGATCAGCCTGGCCCTGGACCAGCTTGCTCCCGGCGAAGATGAGTGGCTGAATATCTCGGCCACCGGTGAGTGGTTATTGTTATCTACTACCCGCTTTGACGCCGAATGTGCCGGCTGGGCCTGCCTGGTCTTACTCCCCGGCGACCTGTCCACCTTTGAAGTTGTTCGCGCCGGGGGTGTGGTACTACATCCGGCATCGGCCGCTGTGGCCGCCCAGGCCACGACCATCGTCTACGAAGACGGCGGCGGGCCACAAGAGCGGGACTTGTGGGTTGTCTACCTCCAGGGAGATGGTTGGAGCACGCCCCAATTGCTGACCGGGGAGTCCCCCTACGCTTATAACAGCCTGCCGTCGCTGTCGCCCGACGGCGGCCGGGTACTCTTCGATTGCGGCGCTGTGCCCTACGGCCAGGAAGGAACGGCGATCTGCCTGGTGGATATAGCCAGCGGCGATTTTCAGGTGGTCCTGGCCCCGGACCAGGGGCCGGAGACCAGCGAGCAAAACGCGCTGCACCACCCCGCCTTTGCCCCTGACGGCAGCATCGTCTTTGAAGCGGACTGGCAGGGAGAACGAATCTGGCGCTTGCCGGCCGGCGGAACGGAGCCAGTCCTGGTTTCAACCGAATTTAGCAACGACAACTCCCCCTGCGTGCTGCCGGACGGCCGGATTGCCTCCCTGTGGCTCAACCGTCCCGGTGGTAGCGGCCTGCACGAGATCAAGGTTATGACGGCCGACGGTAGCGACTACTTTATGGCCCTGATAGACGTAGATGTTACGGATTCCGGCCTGGGTTGTGGACTGTAGTTGAGGAGGTCGCATCCTCAGATGCGACCAGCAGCCCGCGCCCTTATGCAGGCTCAGTTTCTTCCATCCAGGCTGGCTTCAAGTCGTAGTAGAGAACGTCTGGGTCAATATCTGCGCCGTTAGCCCAGGCAATCGTGCCTCCCTCGATCCTGATATCACGGAACATGGCTATATTCTGGCGAATAGGTTCAAAGATCGGCCCTCGTAAAAATGGTTCTAAGTCAACTTCTTTTTTTGTCCCGTCCTCAAACTCAAGAAGAATCTGGAATTCTTCCAGGGGTATCGCTCTACGAACCTGCACTCGCGGACCTAAAGGTTGCATCTGCTGAGTCTCCCGTTTATTCAAGTGGCTCAATATTGGGTAAATGCAACTGGGCAAACAGATCAGACTATCGCTCTTCCCTTGTCAGGGGCACAAAGGCCACGCCGCCCAGGTCTTCGGTCCGCGTCTCCTCTTCGCTGGCGCGGGTGACCAGCCACAACGTCTGGTAGCCGCCCACCGGCCCGACGGGGATGACCATCCGGCCGCCAATCTTGAGCTGCTCCACCAGCGGCTGAGGGATGTGGTCGGGCGCGGCCGTGACCACAATGGCGTCAAACGGCGCTTCCTCCTCCCAGCCAAAGTAACCGTCGGCGTGGCGGACGGTGACGTTGTCGTAGCCCTGTTCCCGCAGGGTTTGCTCCGCCCGCGTGGCCAGGTCGCCAATAATCTCGATGGTGTAGACCTCCTCCACCAGCTCGGCCAGGACGGCGGCCTGATAGCCGGAGCCGGTGCCAATTTCCAGCACGTG
>JAKEFB010000015.1 GCA_022616275.1 Chloroflexota bacterium | reverse complement strand
GCGAAGCGGACCGGCTGGCGGACGTGGCGAACCCAGTACTCGGCCTGACTGGCCTCCTCGCCCCGCACCAGCCGGCCGGTGAGGTTGGAGACGAAGGCCACAGCCGGGGAGTGGTAGGCCACCTGGGCGGCCACCTGGGCAAAGGCGGCCAGCATCGGCTCCATCAGAGGCGAGTGGAAGGCGTGGGAGACGGCCAGGGGCTGGCTGCGGAGGCCCTCCTGTTCCAGGACCGCCCGCACGGCGGTGATGGCCTCCCTGGCCCCGGAGATGACGACGCTCTGGGGGCCATTGACGGCGGCGATGGCCAGCCGGCCGGCATAGGCGGCCAGGTGGGGCGTGACCTGGGCTTCGCCGGCCCAAACGGCGGCCATCTCGCCCCACTCGGCCAGGCCCTGCATCAGCCGGCTGCGGGCGGTGATGAGCTTCAGCCCGTCGGCCAGGCTGAAGACCCCGGCCACCACCGCGGCCACATACTCACCGACGCTGTGGCCCAGCACCAGGTCAGGCGTCACTCCCCAGGAACGCCACAACTGGGCCAGGGCGTATTCCAGGGCGAACAGCGCCGGCTGGGTGTAGACTGTTTCGTCCAGCAGCTCGCCCCGCTGGCCGAACAGGACCTCCAGCAGCGGCGTTTCCAGCTCCGCTGCCAGCAGCGCCGCGCACTCGTCCAGGGCCGTTCGGAAGGTGGGCGAGGTGGCGTACAGCTCCCGGCCCATCCCGGCGTACTGCGCCCCCTGCCCGGTGAACAGAAAGGCGATTTCCTCCTTGCCGGCAAACACCGGCCGCTCCCCCACAATGCCGGCCGTCTTTTCTCCTGCGGCGTATAGGGCCAACTGCTCGTGTAGCTGACTGTTCGAAGCGGCGACGATTGCCAGCCGGTGTGCCAGGCGCGCCCGGCCGCTGTTGGCCGAGTAGCAAACGTCAGCCAGCGCTTCGGCCGGGTGAGCCGCCAGATAATCGGCATACCGGCCGGCCTGCTCGACCAGGGCCGCTTCGGAGGCGGCTGAGAGGACCAGCAAATGCGCCGGACGGTCAACTACATCCGCTACCAGCGCCGCTATCGGCGCCGGCGATGGCGCTTCGCCAACCACAACGTGGGCATTGGTGCCCATAAAACCAAAGGCGCTGACCCCGGCCAGTCGCTGTCCCGCACCGGCCGGCCACGGGCCGTGGGAGGTCGGCACGCGGACCGGGAGTGTCTGCCAATCAATGTGTGGGCTGGGCTCGTGGAAATGCAGGTGTGGTGGAATTTCGCCATATTGTAGAGCGAGAATGGCCTTAATCAGCGAGGCCATGCCAGCGGCGGCCTCCAGGTGGCCAATATTTGTTTTCACCGAGGCGATTGTCACCGGCTGGCCAGCAGGCCGGCCCTGGCCAAGTACTTCGGCCAACGCCTGGACCTCAATCGGATCGCCTAGAGGGGTCCCGGTCCCGTGCGTCTCCACGTAGCTAATCTCGTGGGGGGCGACGCCGGCCGCAGCTAATGCCTGGCGAATTACCGCCTGTTGCGCCGGGCCGTTGGGCGCGGTCAGACCGGCGCTGCGTCCATCCTGGTTAACGGCCGACCCACGAATAACGGCCAGGATGCGGTCATTATCGGCCATCGCGGCTGAAAGTCGCTTCAGCACGACCACGCCACACCCTTCTCCACGCACGTAGCCATCGGCGGCCGCGGCAAATGTCTTACACCGGCCATCCGGGGCCATCATGCGCGCTTTGGAGAAACTGATGGTGACTTCAGGCGTAAGGATGAGATTGACCCCGCCAGCCAGCGCCAGGCGGCACTCCTCGCGGCGCAGGCTCTGACAGGCCAGATGCACGGCGACGAGCGACGACGAACAGGCTGTATCAATCGCCATGCTCGGCCCTTGCAGACCCAACAAATAGGAAAGCCGGCCGGGAATAACACTCACCGCATTGCCGGTGCCGTAATAGGCGTCAATCTGGGCCAGATTTCCCGTGGCAATGCTCAGTTGTGAATAATCATTGGTGCTCACGCCCATGAACACACCTGTCTGGCTGCCGTTCAATTTATCCGGGGCCTGGCCGGCGTCCTCCAACGCTTCCCAGCTCACTTCCAGCAACAACCGCTGTTGCGGGTCTATACTGACCGCTTCGCGGGGTGAAATGCCGAAAAAATCGGCATCAAAGTGATCCACGGCCGGCAAGAAGCCCCCATAACGGGTAACCATCTTGCCCGGTGTTTCCAGTTCCGCATCATAAAACGCGTCAATTGCCCAGCGATCCTTGGGAACCGGCGTAATTCCGTCCGTGCCGTCCTTCAATAGTTGCCAATAAAGCGCTGGCGAATGTGCGCCGCCCGGAAAACGACACCCCAGGCCAATGACGGCAATCGGCTCGTGCATCGCGTATTCGAGGGCATCGAGCTTTAATTGCAGTGCCTTCAATTCAAGCAGCGAGTTCTTTAGCAGCGCGCGATATTCAAGCGATTCTGAGGGGTTGCTGCTCATCGCGATTTCCTCTGCTTGATTGATTCCAATTCTTTGGCCAGCAATAACGCCAATTCGTCATTGGAAAGCTCGTCCAATTCCTCTCCGCTTTCGGCTGCTGGCGGTGTACTTTGTGCTGCCATCTTAAAGTCCAATCCGGCCGCCGGCGGGGCGGGGGTATCGAGGGGTAGGAGTTGGGCGACCAGGTAGCCGGTCAGCGTCTCCAGGGTCGGGTAGTCAAACAACAACGTCGCCGGCAGGGG
>JAKEFB010000137.1 GCA_022616275.1 Chloroflexota bacterium | reverse complement strand
GTGGCCAGGTCGCCAATAATCTCGATGGTGTAGACCTCCTCCACCAGCTCGGCCAGGACGGCGGCCTGATAGCCGGAGCCGGTGCCAATTTCCAGCACGTGGTCGCCGGCTTCGAGGGCCACGGCCTGGGTCATGAGGGCGACGATGTACGGTTGGGAGATGGTCTGGCCGAAGCCGATGGGCAGGGGGTGGTTTTCGTAAGCCTGGGCCAGGTAGTCGGCCGGGACGAAGGCGTGGCGGGGCACCAGGCGCATGGCCTCAATGACGGCCGGGTCGGTGATGCCCCAATCAATAATCCCTTCCTGGACCATCTCCGCCCGCTCCTCGGCATAGGGGTCGTCCGTTCCGGCCGGTGACCCGGTGACGGCTATAGTAGATTGGCCGGCCGGTGCCGGCCGGCTGGTCCTTGTTGGCCCGGCCGTCGTCTCGCCCCCGCTACAGGCCACCAGCAGGACCACGATAACCAAACCAAACAGAACAACGTCTCGGCTCATGCCCCCATCTTACCACATCTTAAAAGCAAAAGAGACGGCCGGACGGCCGTCTCTTTAACCCAAAGCCATTCGCGTCATTCGCCCGTTGGCGCTATTCGCGATAAAAAATCCACGTTAATCAGCGAAAATCTGCGTCCCCATCCCCTTTACCATTGATAGCTGTAACGCTGCTCGCGCCAGGGGTCGGCTTCGTTGTTGTAGCCGTTGCGCTCCCAGAAGCCAAGCTGGTCGGTGGCCCGGAACTCCAGCCCGCGCAGCCATTTGCCGCCTTTCCAGAAGTAGGCGCTCTTGCCTTCGTGCCTGTCGGCAAAGGAGCCGACAACCATGCGCAGCGGGTAGCCGTGGTCCAGCGGCAACGGCTCGCCCTCGTAGTGGGTGGCCATGATGACGTTGTCCTGCAGCAGGAAGTCGAGCGGAGTGTTGGTGGTGTAACCAAACTCGCAGTGTTGGACGACGAAGTTGGCTTCCGGCTTGGGCTTGATAAGGCCCTCCTTAATCAGGGTTTTGACCGACACGCCTTCCCAGGTGGTGTCAAACTTGGACCAGCGGGTGACGCAGTGGATGTCTAAAGTCACCCTGGTGTGGGGCAGCTTGTTAAATTCTTCCCAGTTCCAGGTTTTTTCCTCTTCGACCAGGCCAAAGACCCGGAAATCCCAGGTGGCCAGGTCCGGCCGGGGAACCGGCCCGTAGTGCAGGACGGGAAACTTCTGGGTCAGGGACTGGCCGGGCGGCAAACGGTTCTGGGACTTGATCTTGGCCTCGGCTTCGCGACGACCTAAAATGCTTTCTAACATGGGGGGTTCTCCTCAATAAAGTGATGAGCAATGAGCGGAGTTGGCAAGGCCAACTCTGAGCAATGAGTGATGAGGACTGAGTGAGCAGTTTACAATCCAAAATCTAAAATCTAAAATCTACTTGGGGCTTTGCACTCCTATCATTCTAGGTACAGTTGTTACAGCATTCTTACTGAAGTGTAATAAAAGTCTTAGAAGTTTGCCAGTGGGGCAGTACAATAATCCAGAATGGCGACACAGCAACTTAGTTTTATCCGTAACCGGGCCTACGTGGCGGTTTCCCTGACTCATTTTTTCGTGGACGTGCTCAACAGCGGCCGGACGCTGCTGGTGGCGATCCTGGCCGTCAGCCTGGGGTTGAGCAACGCCCAGGTCGGCCTTGCCCTGCTGCTCTACAACGTCGGCAGCGCGCTGGCCCAGCCGCTGTTTGGGGTGCTGGCCGACCGGTTCGGCCCGCGCTGGCTGGTGGTCGGCGGGATGGGCTGGATGATCCTCTTCTACGGCCTGGCGGCCGTGGCTGGAGAGTGGCCGGCGCTGGTGGCCCTCACGCTGGCCGGGCTGGGGTCGGGGGCCTTTCATCCGACGGGAGCGATGGTGGCCAGCCACAGCAGCCAGGAAGCCCGCACCCAGGCCACGGCCGTCTTCTTCACCGCCGGGCAACTGGGTCTCTTTATCGGGCCGCTCCTGGCCGGGGTGCTGCTGCGCGACTTCGGCCGGCCGGGCTACCTGGCCCTGCCCCTCCTGGCCCTGGTTGCTTTTGGCGGCGGCTGGCGGTGGTTAGGCAATGGCCCCTCGCTCCCTTCGACCGCCCATTCCCCGGCGACCCACCCGGCCGCTCACCTCCACCCTCAGGCAACGATTCACTCCCATCGAGGAACAGCCGCCGGCCGGGTGTCCGGGGGCGTCGTTTTACTCATGGTCGTTATTATTATGACCAGCAGCACGATGAGCATCGCCACCAGCAACTTTGCCCCCAAGCTGTTTACCGAGCAGGGCTACGCGGCCGACTACGTCGGGCTGACGGCCGGGCTGCTGATGATGGGCTCGGCCGTAGGCGGCCTCGCCGGCGGCGCGTTAGGCGACCGCTTCGGCCGCAAGCCGCCAATCCTGTTAGGCATGGTCGGTGCTGTCCTGCCCGTCTACCTCTACGTGCCGGCCGGCGACCTGGCCCGGCTGGCCTGGTTGTTCCTGGCCGGCTTCTTTGGCGGCATGCCCCACAGCATTCTCGTGCTGATGGTCCAGGCGTTGCTGCCCGGCCGGCACGCCCTGGCCTCCGGCCTGACGCTGGGGCTGATGTTCTTCAGCGGCGCCGTGGGCAGCACGGCCGTCGGCGCGCTGGCCGACCAAATGGGTGACCTGGGGCTGGCGCTGCAATGGGTGGCCGTCCTGCCTTTGGTGGCGGCCGGGGCGGCGCTGGTCTTGCCGGCCGGTAGCAAGAATTCTTGATAAGCAGACGGCCGCTCGCAGATCGAGATGGCATCAAGTATGCTATAATGTTGCTGGAATATGGCTACGAGCGAGAAGCACGAGATCCGCGTCCTTATTGCCGACGACTTCGACGTTCTGCGCAAAGTGATCCGCCTGTTTTTGGAGCGGGCCGGGGATATTGTCGTGGTTGACGAAGCGCCGGATCTGAACGATGCCTTGGCGAGCACGGGCAGGCTGCAACCAGACGTGGTCATTATGAATGATTACCTTCCACCGATAGACAGCGCCCACGCTACGGGACTCTTTCGTGCCCAGGGTTTTGCCGTGGCTATATTAATCATTTCGATGCATCTTGAGCCTGACCTGATCCGGCGTTCCCTGGCCGGTGGCGCCAACGGGTTTATGCACAAAGATGAAATCGGGGACCACCTGGTGGACGCTGTTCGTCACGTTCATCAGGGTGAGTCGTATCTCTCCCCAAAAGCAGGGCAGGCTTTAGACAGCGCAGACGAGTAAGTGTTTTGGCAGCATGCAGAGAGGAGCCCCTACGGCGGCAATATTCTGGATTGCCGGTAGACCTGGGTAAGTGGACGGGCAACGTGTCAAGGCGCTTCTCCCCGCGCTCTAGAAGGGGTTTCAAAGCGCGTCATGATTCGCGTGGCTATCGCCGACGATCATCCAGAGCTACGCGTCGCGCTTCGGCTATTGCTTAGTACGGCAACGGATATAACAATCGTCTGTGAGGCGAGTAATGGCCGGGAGGCGGTCAGGTGTGTCAAGCGCCACCGGCCGGACGTGCTGATTATGGATATCCAGATGCCGGAAGTGGATGGTCTGGCGGCTGCCAGGCAAATTGCCGATCTGCGAAGCGCGACCTCTGTCGTTCTCATTTCCACGGAGGAAGGCAGAGCTATCTCCAGACGAGCTGCGGCCGCGGGGGCCAGGGGCTTCGTGCCGAAATCCAGGTTAGTTGACTCCCTTTTGCTGGCCATTGAAACTGTCCATCGAGGGCAGCCATTCTTTCTCGAGTAGCGCTAGAAGGCCCAGCCCCTGGCCTCGAGGCCAGGCGCCTGGCCGGTCTCAGGGCTGCCGCCAGGTGCGGCGCCGGGCGTCTCGCTAAGCCCCCCTGAAAGATAGCCCTTGCCTTCGTACACGGCGCGAATAGCCGGAATGAGGTGGTCGGCGAATTCGGTCTTGAGGATGAAGCCGTCGGCTCCAGCCTCCATGACCTGCCTGGCCAGCCTGGCGTCTGGCTCCATGGAAGCAACGAGAATGCGCACCGGTAGGCCCAGGGCGCGAATTTGCGGGATGGCAGCGGCGGCCGGCACAGGTGGCAGGTAATCGTCAAGGATGACGACGTCAGGCTGAAGCGACTGAATCAGCTCCAGCGTTTCGGCAACGGTTCTAATGGCCCCAACCACGACAAATTCCTCGGCCTTGTCAATAAACCAGTGCATAACTTGCCGCAGGGGCGTATTGTCGTCGGCTATGAGCGCCCGGATGGTCATGTTGGATATGATCCTTTTCGACGTTTTGTTGAGCGGAAGCTGTTCCCCACTGAGGCACGCTCATCAGAAACGTTACAAACAATGCCGGTGAGTATATCACCATCCAGCTTTTTCGTGTAACGCCTCTTTACCAACAAGTGTATTTCAGTCTATTGAGCAACAACTGGCTCAAGTGGATGCGATGCAGGCGCAGCGGCCGGCGGCCGAACTAAGAGCACGTTTCCTGGACCAGCCATGAAAGAACAACAAACGGAGCCGCATTTTACAGTTTGTCTCGACGCCAACGTGATAGCCATCCTCATCTCTTTCGATGACCACGTAAAATTCGCGCTTTCTTGCGTCCATCTCTCGCCTCGTGAGTGTAAAGAGGCACGATGTATCGTGCCCCTACAAGTATATACAATTTTCTCTGGAAAAAGCAGCCGCGTTCACAACCTCCGCTTCATGAAAACAGCTATCTCGCCATCGGGGTAGTCTTCGTTGGTGTAGTAAGAGAGGTCAATGCCGTCCAGTTCAAAGCCCAGTTGGCGGTAGAAGTGAATGGCCGGGACGTTGGTGTTCTGGGTCTCGCAGACGATGACCCGCAGGCCGGCGGCTCTGGCCAGCTCCGCCAGGCTGTCCATCATCCGCCGGCCGAGGCCCTGGCGACGGTGGGTTTCGGTGACGTGGAACTCCCAGACCCACAGGCTGCGGTTCCAGGCCTGGGGCTCGGCCAGGGCCAGGCCGACCAGCAAGTCGCCGTCGTAAGCGCCGAGGGAGAGGCGGTGGGAGAGGGCGGCCGTGTAGCGTTGGTAGGTTTCTTCTTCTATGTGGCTGTAGCGCCTGGTGTGGGGTTCAGGCAGTGGTAGCAGTTGGAGGGTGATGGTGGTGTGGGCGGCCGTTTCGGTTTTGTTGACGACGTAGCGGGCACTGGTCGTGTAACCGGTCACCAGGCGGCGCAGATCGTCCCATTCCAGCCGGTCAAGTACCCTGACAACACCGATCTCGTCCATTGGTTTCAGCCTCTTGGGGATCTAACCGCAGAGACGGAGTGGACGCGGAGAAAAACAGCCCAAGGTAGAGCACAACGT
>JAKEFB010000136.1 GCA_022616275.1 Chloroflexota bacterium | reverse complement strand
CGGTAGACGGCGGCGGTGTAAATGCCGCCGAGGGCCGAGCCGACCAACCCCAGGCAGACCAGGGCGAAGACGATCAGGGCTACCATCAGGCCAATCACGACCGGCGACTGTACCGCGACGGCCACGGCGATGGTGACCGGGATGGCGATCAGGAGGACGGCGAAGCTCAGCAGGCCAAAGATGGTGTTAATGCCGAAGTTGCCGACAATTTGCTCGCCCCAGGTCTTTTTGAGCAGTTGGGCGCTGCGCTTGACGGCTTCAATGGGGCCGACGCCCTCGACGACCAGGATGGGCACGGCCAGGTAGGTGGCCAGGCCCCAGGCCAGCCCCAGCAGCGACGAGGCGATCCGGCCGAGCCAGCCTCTCTCCGCCAGCCAGCGCAGTATGAGGCCGACCGTGGCCGAGACCAGGGCGTAGCCGAAGATGGAGCCAATGTGCTGGAAGGCAATGCGGAAGCCGTCGCCGACCGTGGGGTCGCCGCCCTTGAGCCGGATCATGGCCGCGCCGACCAGGGCCGAGTTGGCAAAGATGATGATGAAATACTGGCACAGGTAAAAGAGGAAGGCGACAGCGTAGCCGACTACTTTGACGGGGCCAAACTCGTCGGCAAACATGGCCTCGAACAGGCCGCCCAGGAACATGGGGACGGCAAAGGTGGCCATGACGATCAGGGAACCTACGCCGGAGATGATGGGAAAGATGAGCAGTTCCTTGTCGGCCCGCAGGACGGCCGCGCTGGCCTTGGTTAATTCCCAGCTATTGCGAATGCGTTGAAACATGAAAGCCTCCTTAATGAGTGATGAGCGATGAGCAATGAGTAATGAGTGATGAGTTTGTCAGTGGTCCTTTACGCACTTTTGCCTGGTAAGGTTGTATAATCTTCCCGGGCCGGCCGGAGGGCTGGTTTTGGAAAGTGGCACGACGACACTCGATTTTACCCTGGATTTTGTTTTTGGGAATCTTTTTCCTGGCCTGTGTCCGGCTCCGGCCGGTTAGCCGGCCGCTGCCGACGCTGGCCCCCACGGCCGTGGGCCTGGTCGCGATCACGGACACGCCGCGCCTTCTGGCCACTGCCTCGGCCAGCCCGCCCAGTGCCCCATCTGACGTCCCTGTGGCCACGGCCACGCCGTCGCCATCCGGGCCGTTTGTGGCCCGGCCGTCGCCGGCCGCGCTGCCGCACCTGGTTCTGACGACTGCCCCGGCCATCCAGCCCCCGGCCACGGCCAGCAGCGAAGCGACCGCTACCACCACACCTTCAGTGACACCGTCAAACACGCCCCAGCCAACCGCCACCCCCCCGCCCATCCCCTCCATCACCCCAACGCCGCTGCCGCTGCCACCCTCGGCCGCCTGGCCGGCGCCCACAGCTCACCCCTTCCCAACGGCCAGCACGCCCAGGCAAGGGGTGGCCGCCGCCTGGGGTGGACCGGGCAATCCATTCGGCGCCTGGGTCTTTGCCTGGAACCCGGGTGTGCCGGTCACGCCTAGCCCCTGGGAACACGTGCCCATGCTCGTCGGCGGCCCCCGCAATGGGTTGCCCGACTGGGCCACCATCGCCGAATACGACGCCCGCAACCCGCACAACTACTGGCTGGTTTTCAACGAGTGCGAACACCAGGGCCAGTGCAACAGCCCGCCCCAGGAAGTGGCCCGCTTTTACCACGATCAGGTCGTGGAGCTACTCTACAACCAGGCGGCCGACCCCGACGCCGAGCTGATCATCGGCGGGGTCAACGCTCACCCCTGCGGCATCGCCTGGTTAGAGGAGTTTGTCACTTATTACGAGGCAACCTACGGCCCCATCCCCCGCGCCGGTTGGCACTTTCACCTCTACCCCGAGATCCAGCCCGTCGGCGCGCCAGCCGGTTGCCAGGGTCCCTGGGAGTATCGCGACTACCTTTTCCCTGACCCGGCGACGGCCTTTGCCCTATGGCAGGAACAGGCTAACAACACCCTGGCCTTTGTCCAGCACTACGGCCGGCCGGAAGACCAGATCTGGTTTACGGAAATGGGCTGTCTCAATCTGGGCTTCCACCAGGAGCAGCGGCCGGTCTGCCAGGCCGAGGGGTTTATGGCTGGTTACGTCCCCCGCATCCTGGCCTGGCTCAACGGCGACGGCCGCTGGGTGACGCGCTACGCCTGGTTCACCAATTGGACGCCCGGCGGTTCGAGCGTTACCAGGCTCTGGGCCGCCGACAGGCCTTGGCAATACAGCAGCCTGGGCTGGTTCTACGCCCAGGTGACGCCGGCCGCGGCCGTGCCGTTGCCGTGGCCGTAGGGAGATTAGAGATTAGAGAGTGGAGATTAGAGATTGCTAAACTTCACTCTCCAAGCTCTGCCAATAGTCCAGGATTGTCCTGGCCTGATAGACCTGGGCGGTGACTTCCGGCGGAATGGGCAACTCGGGGTTGTGGCTGAGGTCCAGCCGGTCCAGATGGCACAGGCAGCCGAGTTCGGCCGGCAGGCTGGCCAGGTGGGCGTGGCTGAGGTCTAGCCACTGCAGATTGGCCAGTTGGCCAATGCCGGCCGGCAGGCTGGCCAGGCGGGTGTGGCTGAGGTCCAGCCACTGCAGATTGGCCAGTTGGCCGATTTCGGCCGGCAGGCTGGCCAGGGGTGTATGGCTGAGGTCCAGCCACTGCAGATTAGCCAGTTGGCTGATTTCAGGCGGCAGGCTGGCCAGATGGGTGTGGTTGCAGAACAAGACCTGCAGGCTGCCCAACCAGCAGATTTCGAGCGGCAGGCTGGCCACGCGGTTGTAATTGAAATATAAGACCTGCAAATTATCCAGTTGGGTAAATTCGGCCGGCAGGCCAGCCAGGTCGTTGCCCCGCAAGTAAAGGATTTCCAGCCGGTCGAGCCGGCCGATTTGGGGCGGCAGTTCCTCCAGGGCCAGGTCGTCCAGATACAGCTCAGTGGCCTCCTTGTCGGCCGCCTGGGAGATACGCCGCAGCGCCTCCTGGTAGGCCTCCCCCAGGGTTCCCGGCGTAGCGGCGCTGGTTCCCTCCCACTCGGTTTCCGGCGCCGCTGGCCCGCGCTGTAAGCCGGTATAGGGCCACTCACTCTTTATCGGTGCTGCTTTTGCCATTATGTCCTACCTCCTTTTCCTTTTTCTCTATTCCCGGCCACCCCTTGGGCCTCGTCGCCACCCAGGCAGATTCTCTTTCGTAAATAGCTGTCAGCTATGAGCTATAAGCTATCAGCTTTTTTTTATCCGTGGTGGTGGGTTACCACCCAGGTGGACCCCTATCTAAAGCTTGCCGTTCAGGGCAGGTCCGGCCGCGCCTGAGGGTGAAGCCGGAAACCGGCTACAGCCGACAGGCGGCCGCAACCAGAAAACCCAAGCTATTCTTTTTACCATTACTACCTAGCCCTGTTGTGCCAGCTTCCGATCTGGGCACGAGAGATCGCCATTATTATAGAGGATAGCGGGATAAAAGTCATCCCGGCCGGCCAGGGATTTTTGTAGGATTTTGGCGCAAGTTTGTGTAATCGCTCTCCAGCGGCTGATGGCGGGGGATGTGAGCGACGTTGGCCAACGTTAGCGCAATTGCCAGATGCGGATCACACCGTTGATGGTCCCCGAGCCAACGAAAAGGCCGTCGCGCGTCAGGGCGGCGCTATTGGCGAGTTCCGGGCTACCCTGGAGGGTTTTTAGCAACTCGCCGTCGTCCACCTGCCAAAAGCGGACGGCATTATCGCTGCCGACAGACATTAAAATCTCGCCATTGGGCGAGAAGAGCATGTCGTAGACGAGAGGGGCTTCTTCGATGGTGCGCAGCAGGCGGCCATCACTCACGCGCCACAGGCTGATTTTGCCGCCCAGAACTTCGGCCGCGGCCAGCATGGTTCCGCCGGGGGAAAAGACGGCCCGCGACATCAAGTCGCCGGTTTCGAGGCTGCGCAGGGCCGTGCCGTCGCCGACGCGCCACAGCCAGATATTTTTCGTGGCGGAGAGTGAGGCCAGCGTCTGCCCGTCGGGGGCGAAGACAACGCCCTGGGCCTGGGAAGAGTCGGGCGACCGGAACTGGCGCAGCAGTACGCCGTCGGCCATCTGCCACAAGCGGATAAAGCCATCCTCCCCGGCCGAGGCCAGGATGGTCCCGTCGGGACTGAAGGCCACGCCGTAGACCCGGCCGCGTGAACTTTCCAGGGGGCGCAGCAACGCACCGCTGCCGACGTGCCAGAGGTTAACGACGCCGTTGTACAGCCCGGCAGCTAAGATCTGGCCATCGGGCGAGAAAGCGAGAGTGATCACGTCTGAGTCGTTGGTGAACGTCTTTTCGACCGAGCCGCCGGCAACCGACCAGAGCCGGACCGTACCGCCGACCGCGCCGGAGGCCAGGGTTAAGCCATCCGGGGTAAAGACGACGCTGGTGACAATGTTGTCGTGGCCGGGCAGGTTATAGAGGGTCACGATGGCCTCGGCCTTGTGGGCCGTAAAGGAGTCGTCGCGATTGGTGAAGAAAAGAATGGCGAGGGTGGCCAGGATGAGGGCAGCGCCCAGGAGGCCGGCGACAGCGAGAAACCGCTCGTTGGCCGCCAGCCCCGATATTGGTCGCCGGGGGCGTAAAGAGCGCCGGGCAGGGGTGGGAGCGGCCGGGGCCTGTTCATTGGGCGGCGGTGTGACCAGCGGCCCAGGCTGATCGAAACGGGCCAGGCCGACCCGGGCGCCAAGATGATCAGGCGCCAGTTCCAGGGCGCGTTCAAAACAAAGACGGGCCTTTTCTTCGTCGCCGGCCCGGCTGAGCAGATGGCCGAGTGTCACCCAGCCTTCCACGTGGCCGGGATTAGCGCGGACGTCGTCGGCGGCGCGAGCAATGGCTTCGGGCGTTGGCGCGTTATCCTGGTTCATGGCTTAAGAGGCGGGGATTGGGGTTAGGTAAAACCTAACCCTGGGATTAGGGGATTGATGCAATCGGGTCTCCTTTGGTTATAACAATGTGACCGGCAGGCCCAGAAAGCGGCCGTAAGCTTCGGCGGCCGCTTTTAGGGCGGTTTGCCCGGTTGTGTTGAGGGGGATGAGGAGCTTTGGCTTGACGATGACCTCGTTTTTTTGGAGGGTGCGCTGCCAGCCGCCGATGACCAGGCCGTTCCTGACGATGATGTGGGCCCTCAGGGCCTCCTCTGGGGGCGACAGATTGTTCAGGGTCGCCGGATCAAGCGAGGGCTGGTGGTCTTTGTAGGCCACGAAGTGTTCGTCGAAGTTGGGTAGCAGGTGGATGGTGGGGTCTTTCACTTCGACGGCCGCCAGGGGGGCGGCAAACCAGTAGGTTTTACCGTCTACTGTTTCGTGGGTGAAGTGGGATTTGACCATCTCCAGGCCGGCTTTGGCCTCGGCGGCCGGCAGGCCCGACCACCAGGCGTAATCTGGCGAGGTCGCCGGGCCGTGGCTGGCAAAGTAGCGCCTGGTCAGCTCGGCCAGGGCTTCGTCGCGGGCTAAGGTCGTGGTCTGGGGAACGCGGTCGTCGAGCAGGGCGTAGGTGAACTGTTTGCCGCGCCGTGGGCCGCTACAAATGATGGCGTCCAGCTCAGCGTGCATGATCAGGTAGCCGAGCCGTAAGCCGCCGGTGGCAATGCCGCCGTCTTGCAGTACCCTGGCCAGTTCGGCCCGGGTCAGGTGTTTGCCGCCTTGCAGCGCGCCCGCGAGCAGCGCGTGACTACGGCTGAAGACGGCGCCGTCAAGCTCTAACTGGCGATAGTAATGGGCGTTCGCGGCGTGAACGCGCGGGCCAGTGAGGGCTAACAGCCAGCGGATGTCGGCCGGGAGCACAAAATGCCAGGTCGGCCGCATGACGTGGGTGCGCAGAATGATCCCATCGTCGAATAGTTTATCAATGGCAGCGTTGGCAGCGCCGGTGGTCCGCTGGGAAAGTCCCCATTTGGCGCCGGCATAATCCTGGGCCTGGACAGCGCCCAGCCAATGCACGACCTCTTCGGGCTTCGCAAACGGCGTTCCGGCCAGATGTTGATTGTGCAGTCGTTGTCTGGCAATATCAATCATTGGCCCGTAGTATACGTTATTTTTGACGACAGACGACGGACGACAGACGACAGTCCGGGCGCGCCTGTAAAAACAGCGGGCCTCAATTTTGAGGCCCGGTGTCCAAACTGCTTTCTGCCAGGTAAATGAATAACTAGCCTAGCAGCCGGGTGGCAGGGACAGCGACGGCGTCCAGATGCTGCTGTCATAAAAGCACAGGAACTGGACGAATGTAATTCAGGTGACTGTCACTTTCAGAAGTGACAGTCACCTTGCTACTAAAGTTGGATTGCCCAGGAACCAAAGCTGTGCGTTGGCTTCCAGTATCCTTAATTTCTACTGAGAAGAACGCTGGCTTCTGAAAAATTTCGCCACCTACGAGTGAACCTAATCTTCTGGATCTAGCTCACACTCCGGCAGTTTGAAGCTGGCAATACGCGTCTGCCAGGCCGCCAGTTCGGTGATCTGGTAGTATTCGTTGACATACCAGAAGGTGCAGTCATCAACGGGGTCAATGTTCATGGAGGTATAGTCGCCCCAGCGGGAGTTGGTGGTCAACTGGGAGCCTGTGCCATTGATAATGACCCCCTCGCCCAGGGTCATCTCACCCAAGGGATCGCCACTGAGCCGGCCGGTGTAGCGGATGCCCGGGAAAACATCAATGCCATTGACGACGCTGTAGCCCACGGCTATGTTGCCATCCCCGTCCATGGCGATGCTGCCCATCCAGCGATGGACGCCATCATTGGGCGCAAAGGTGCCCTGCTGATAGACGGAGTATTGCCCGCCAGCCCGCCTGATTTCGTACCAGCGCACACCAGCCACGGCCGGCAGCGCCTCAACGGATTGGTTGGTCACCAGGGCCTCGTGGGTACCGAAGTTGCGGTAGGCCAGCCGCCAGGTGGGCCGCTGCCGGTAGGAGAGAATGTCGAGGAATTGGGCCGGGTTGACGATGCCCGGCTGGGGAAGGCAGTCGCGGGAGCCGGGGGCACAGGGGAAGGCCGAGTCGAACTCGGCCACCGGAAGCTGCGCGACGAGGTTTAAGGAAGCGATGGGGGTGGATCTCCACCGGACTGACAACTCGTAGACGTTCAGGGCATCAAACGGCGCACCGTACGGGCCTTCCTCGTCTTGCGTGCCGACGACTGGGGCGGGAACGTTATTCTGCGGCCGGCGCGTGCCGTCAATATCGGCCGGCAGCAGGCCATCGCCGATCAGGTTAATGGGCACTTCGGCCGAGTCGAGGAAGAACTGCACCGAGCGGGCGTTCGGGTCGCCATCAATCATCCTGGTCTTTTCCAGGGCGTAGACGCTGATGCCGTATTCACCTATAGGCCCGAAATCACGCGAGGTGAGCAGATAGGAGTTCGTCCAGACCCCGTACTTGGGGTAGTCGGGGAAGAACTCGCCGGCGCTGAAAGCGTAGCGAAAGTAAGCGCCGGTCGGGTCACCGGTTTGGGAGATGGCCACGCAGTTGTAGAAGATGGGGCCTCGGGTGGTGAACTGGCTGAGCAGCCAGCGGTCTTCGAGCTGGTCGTAGAGTACGATCGGATCGCCAGAGCGGTCGGTGCAGTCTTCAATCGGAAAGTTCTGCCAGAGCGATCCCACCGCGGTCGGCCCCAGTAGCCGGTTGCCTACTTTGTCGTAGACGGCAAAGACCACGTTGACCATCTCGACATAGTGATTCGGACCGACGTCACCGACCGGATCGGGTGGATTGACCCGAACGCCGTAGATAGTCCGGTTATCTTCATTACTCAGACCTTCGAAGTTAACCAATGGCTCGGGAATGATTAAGCCATTAAGCGATTGGCCGGATGTATCCAGGGCTCCATCACCGGCATAGCCCTGGTCTTGAACGATCGGCCCGCGCTCCGGCCGGACCTCGATCACTTCTTCAGATGGTGGGTCTACCGGCGGCGCGGCTGGCAAGTCGCGTAGAGCAGGCGATACGTCAAAAGCGACGGCTGTGGAGAAACGGGGGGTGGGGGTATCAGAGAGTTGTGAGGGGGCATCCTCCACAGGGCCGGCGGCAACAGAAAAGACACCGACCAGAGTAACAAACAAGAGTAACATGGCAACGACGGTAAAGACAGTTTTAGGCTTCATTGTATTTCCTTTCTTCCATTACAAAATATAACTGTACTTTTCTTTGACAATGAGGCGTTGAAACAAGGATTACTTTTGAGCGCCGATAAGACCACCTCCTTTGGAATGAAATAGCCAGCACGCAGCAGGCGCGGTCGTGAGACCGGCCTGAGCAGTTACCGTGAAGCTACGTCCTATTTTCAATAGGAGTCTACGAGGGCAGCGGCCCGCCATCAGCCATGAAAGCCACCTCGGACAGGGGTTATCCACTTTACCAATTTCCCGGGCCCCTAAACCCCAGGGATGGGCCTTGCCCATCCTCGATCCCCGCCTATTTTCATAGAAGTTCACATACGCGGGGTACACCAGTACGAATCAAAACTCTCCGCGTTCATTTGGGAGGCAGTATTGGTAAAGTCGCCAATACCAATTATAAGACCAAGCTCTGCGAGATTCAATGGGTGGGCGCGGGGAAAATTGGCACTCTGGCCTAGGGGCGAGTTGACGACAGACGCGTGTCCAGGGCGAAGCCTGGACCAGCGATAGACGACAGCAGGAAATTTAACGTAAGGGCACATTCTGTGCCAACCCTGAATAGGACAATGGTACTATTTGCAAGGCAAAAATGTTGGCTGATTATTTAGTTAGAAGCTTGGGGTAAGGAACCTGGGAGTAAGGGGTTGCTGCCCAAAGCTGTGCTGTTCTTCATTGCTTCTCTCATTACTCCATACTGAGCCGCCTGGGTCGGGATGGCCAGTTGAAATGAATGGAAATAGGAGTATTAGCCAGTTGCCAACCGCTAAGGGGTGATGACAAACGAGCCTGACTGATTTTCTGACTCTCTTTGTCCGGGCAATTTTCCTGCTGGTGGCCGGGCTGACCCTGGTTGACTTCCTGCGCCACCGCGAGCGGGCGCGCCTGGACATTGCGGCGATGTTCGGCTCGCTGGCCGTAGCCATCCTGGTCGGCCAGTTTAGAGCGGCGGCCGGCCTGGAAGCGCCGTGGTTGCAAACCCTGGGGGCTATGGCCATAATGGCCCAACCCTACCTCTTGCTGCGCCTGGTCTACCACTTTCGCCCCATCCCCCGGTCTGTGAACTGGATAGGGCTGGCCGGCCTGGTTGTTTCCTGGGGCATTTTTATCGCCAACCTACTACCCCTGCTGCCAGCTCTCATATTGGTTATCGTGGCTTACTTCGTCATCATCGAAGGGTACGCCACGGTGGCCATGGTGCGCGGGGCGCTGGCCACCGGCGGCGTGACCCGCCGGCGGCTGACCCTGGCCGCCACCGGTTCCGGCCTGTTGGCGACCTTGATTCTCCTGGCCGGCGTTAGCGCCGTCCTACCATCGCTGGCTGACCTGGTTGGGTCGTTTGGGCAGCTCCTGGCTGCGCTGGCCGCCTTGAGTTACTACCTGGGCTTTGCTCCGCCGCGCTGGCTCCGCCGGGCCTGGCAACTGGCCGAACTATACCGTTTCCTGGGCGAAACCACCGGCCGGGCTATCGTCGAAAGCCCGGCGGCGATCCTGGACCGTCTCTGCCGGACTGGCGGCCGGGTTACCGGTTCCCTGGCGACCGTCGTCGCGCTGTGGGACGAGGCAGAAAATGGTCTAAAAATCCAGGCCACCCACGGCCGGCCGGCGGCAACGACTGATACCCTCTCTATTGGAGAAGGGGCTGTGGGGCGCGCCTGGCGGGAGCGCCGGCCGGCCGTAGCGAGCACCCTGGCTGATTTTGGGTCGGCCGAGGCGGTAGACCTGGCAACCGCAGTTGGCGCGGGCGCGCTGCTGGCCGTTCCCATGGCCGCGGCCGGGCAAGCCTGGGGATTGTTGCTGGCCTTTCCGCGAAGCAGCCCACTCTTTGCCGCCGACGACCTGGCTTTGCTGGCGCTCCTGGCCGAGCAGAGCGCCATTGCCCTCGATTACATCACCCTCCTGGCGGAACAACGGGCGGCGGCCGCCCAGCTCAAAGCGGCTAACAAAGAGCTGGAAGCCTTCGCCTATTCCGTCTCCCATGACCTGCGGGCGCCGCTGCGGGTCATTGACGGCTTCAGCGAGGCGTTGCTGGAGGACTGCGCCGAACAGCTTGATGAACAGGGTAAAGTCTACCTGGAGCGGGTACGGGCCAACACCCAGCGTATGGGCGAACTGATTGACGCCCTGCTCACCCTCTCCCGGGTGACCCGGGTTGAGATGAGCCGTGAGCCGGTTGACCTCAGCGTTCTGGCGCGAAGTATTGCCGCCGGGCTGCAACAGCGCGAGCCGCAGCGGCAGGTAGAATTCGTTATTGAAAGCGGGCTTGTGGTTGAGGGTGACGCCCATCTGTTGCATGTGGCGCTGGAAAACCTCCTCAACAACGCCTGGAAGTTCAGCGGTAAGCGCCCCCTGGCGCGAATCGAGTTTGGGGTCCTGGGAGATGAGGCGCAGGCGACCTACTTTGTTCGCGACGACGGGGCCGGTTTTGACATGACTTATGCCGACAAATTGTTTGGCGCTTTCCAGCGCCTACATTCTATGAGCGACTTTTCCGGCACCGGTATCGGGTTGGCCACTGTCCAACGCATCATTCACCGCCACGGCGGCCGGGTATGGGCCGAGGGCGTTCTCAACCAGGGAGCGACCTTTTACTTTACGTTTTAGCGTCTGTAACGGCAAAGGGAGAAGCCGATGGATAGCAAAATTATCCTGCTGGTTGAAGATAACGCGGATGACGAGGTGCTGACGCTGCGCGCCTTCAAAAAGAACAACATCCTGAACGAAGTCGTGGTGGCCCGCGACGGCGTCGAAGCGCTGGATTACCTTTTTGGGACGGGCGTCTACGCCGGGCGCGATACGAGCGTCCAGCCGGCGATGATCCTGCTGGATTTGAAGCTGCCTAAGGTAGACGGCCTGGAGGTCCTGCAGCGGCTGCGGGCCGATGGGCGAACAAAGCTCCTGCCCGTGATTATTCTCACCTCTTCCAGGGAAGAGCAAGACCTGGTTAACAGTTACAGCCTGGGGGCCAATTCCTACATCCGCAAGCCGGTGAACTTTGGGCAGTTCTCTGAAGCTGTCCAGCAACTGGGTCTGTACTGGCTGGTCTTGAATGAGCCCCCGCCATCGGCGAGGGGAGGATAGATGGCCGAACCTCTGCGAGTCTTACTTGTCGAGGACTCCGAGGACGACGCGGCGCTCTTGCTGCGGGAGTTGCAGCGTGGTGGGTATGAACCTCTCTCGCGCCGGGTAGAAACGGCGGCCGACATGCAGGCCGCCCTGGAGGGCCAGGAGTGGGACATTATCATCTCCGATTACACCATGCCCCAGTTCAGCGGGCTGGCGGCGCTAGAGTTGTGCCAGGCCCAAGAGCTGGATTTGCCCTTCATCCTTGTCTCCGGCACCGTCGGCGAGGAGGATACCGTAGCCGCCATGAAGGCCGGCGCCCACGATTATCTGCTGAAAGGCAACCTGATACGACTGGTGCCGGCCATTCGGCGCGAGCTAAGGGAGGCGGAGGGGCGCCGGGAGCGCCGGCGGGCGGAGGCGGCGCTGCGGGAGGCGGACCGGCGGGCTATCAGGCAATATGAGCAACTGTTAGGGCGGCTGGCCGGCCTGGCCCAGGACTTCGGGGCGGCGCCCGACCTGCCGGCCGCCTGCCGGGCGCTTCACCGCTTCGTGGAGGCCTCGGCCCCCTGCAACGGCCTGTTTATCTCTCTCTATGACCCCGAGCGGCAGTTGAGCACCTGCATCTACTCGGCCGGGGACAAGGAGGAGGATGACGTCTCTGAATTGCCACCCCTGCCTCTGAGTGACAGCCCGCAAAGCCGGGCGATTCAGAGCGGCGAGATTGTGGTGGTTGACGACTTTCAGGCTGCCGTAGCCGGCCGGCCGGTCGTCACCTGGGGTATAGAAAAAGAGTCCTGCCTACCCCAATCCTCCGTGGCCGTACCGATGTCAGTGACGGGCCGGGTTATTGGGGCCTTTGAGGCGCAAAGCGTCGAACCGGCTGCTTACGGCCGGGAGCACGTCACCGCCCTGCGCATGGCAGCCAACCTGGCGGCTGTGGCCATTGAAAATGCCCGCCTGCTTCAGCGAACCCAGGAACAGGCCCGCCAGGTGCAGCGGATTATCAACACGGTGCCCGAGGGGGTACTCCTCCTGGACGTCGGACAGCGCGTCTTACTGGCCAACCCGGCAGCAGTGGAACACCTGCTATTGCTGGCGGGGGCTGGCGTGGGGGATGTGCTGGCTCACCTGGGCGGCCGGCCGGCGGCGGAGATGTTGGGCCTGGCGCCGGACAGTGCGCCCTGGCGTTGGCACGAGGTGGCCCTGCCGGCGGCGCAACGGATCTTCGAGGTGGCGGCGCAGCCAGTGACAACAGAGGCCCGCGCCGAGGGCTGGGTGGTGGTGCTACGGGAGGTGACGGAAGAGCGCCGGCTACAGGAACACCTGCAAACCCAGGATCGGCTGGCCACCGTCGGGCAACTGGCGGCCGGCATCGCCCACGACTTTAACAACGTCATGGCCGTCATCACCCTTTACAGCGGCACGCTGGCCAAAGACCCCAACCACACCAAACGGGACCATTACCTGGCTACGATCAGCGATCAGGCCCGGCACGCCGCCAATCTCATCGGGCAGATCCTGGATTTTAGTCGGGCCTCGGTCATGGAGCGCAGCCGCCTGGACCTATTGCCTTTTGTGAAGGAGGTGGTCAAGCTCCTGAAGCGGACGCTACCGGAGAGTATCGTCGTTGAACTGGCGGCCGGGGAAGAGGAGTGCCCAGTCGAAGCCGACCCAACCCGGCTGCAGCAGGTGCTGATGAACCTGGCCGTCAACGCCCGCGACGCCATGCCGGAAGGGGGTAAACTGCGCATGACCCTCTGGCGACTAACCCTGAAGCCCGGACACCGGCCGCCGCTGCCGGCAATGGCGGCGGGTAGGTGGGCCTGCCTGGCTGTGGCCGACACCGGCTCAGGCATTCCCGACGACGTGCTACCCCATATCTTTGAGCCGTTCTTCACTACCAAGCAGCCAGGACAGGGGACGGGGCTGGGGCTGGCCCAGGTGTATGGTATCGTCAAGCAGCATGGTGGGGAAATCGGCGTAGAGAGCCGGGTGGACCGGGGGACGATCTTTACCGTCTACCTGCCGCTGCCAGGCGAGACAGCGCAGGCGGCCGTGGAGATGCCAGACCAGCTTCCATCGCCTCTCGCGAGAGGCCGCGAGACAATCCTTCTGGTGGAAGACGATAGGGCCACGCGGGAGGCGATTCAGGAAGTGCTGGAAACTCTGGGCTACCGGGTCATGGCGGCCGGCAGCGGCCGGGAGGCGCTAACCCTGTTTGACAGGCACGAGGAAGTCATTGACCTGGTAGTCTCAGACATGGTTATGCCGGAGATGAGCGGCGTCGAGTTCTACCAGGCTCTGGACGCTCGCCAACCGGGGGTGAAAGTAATGGTTGCGACTGGCTATCCTTTGGCTGATGAAGGCAGACACCTCCTGGAACGGGGGGTTGTGGCCTGGATCCAGAAGCCCTTCTCGGCCGACGAACTGGCGCACAAGGTGCGAGAGGCGTTGGGTGGGTCGGGGACTTAATGTTTTTTAGGAGCCAGCTTCCACACCCTCTAAATCCTCCAGAATGAGCTGAAACTGCTCCAGGGCGGCTTTCATGTCTTCGACGATTTCCTCAGCAATGACGTCGGGCTCGGGCAGGCGGCCGGTGTCTTCCAGCGATTCGTCGCGCAGCCAGAAGATGTCGAGGTTGACCTGGTCATTCTCTACTCCCATCGTTCTTGCCAACGCTCAGGTAATAGCTCGGCCAACAATAGAGATTTGTCCGGACCCAGGATAACTTCGCTTTGTAAATTCCGACGGTCAATCTGATGCGGAATTGCAAGTGCAGCTTGGAGCGTCGGCCTCCATTTCTGCGCTTCGTGGCCGCATCACTACGCGATTCTGACACCCCTTGAACAGATACTAGGTTTAGTCCATGTCCATGATCGAGCCGCAGGTCAGGTTCGCGATGGTTCCGGTCATCGCGCTGGCCCGATCAGACGCCATGAAGACCGCTGCATTGGCAACCTCGTCCAGTGTTGGGAGACGTCCAAGTACGGTCCCGTTTTCCATATACGTCCTGACTTCGTCAGCTCCCGCAGACCAGGTCTCTGGAATGGCATCGGGTCGCAAGCAGACGACGCGGATCCCTTGCGGACCAAGCTCACCCGCCAAGCTGCGAGAGAGTGCTTCGATGGCGGCGCATGCTGTTCCGAAGCCTCCAGTCAAATGGTATCTGCGGTCACGCCCGGACAGTCCGGCCGAGGATGAAGAGAGGGTCAGGATGACACCGGATTTCTTTCGTACCATGTGCCGGGCCGCTGCCGTCGCGGTAAGGAAGTGCGTTTTGACGCCTGTCAGGATCGGAAGCGTAAAGTCCTCGGATGGCATCTGGATGAGCGGGGTTCCTTGCAGGTCTCCTCGGATCCAAATCGCGTTGAAAGAGATATCTATACGGCCCGCCTTCTTTAGGATCGCATCGAGATGCTCCTCGATAGCCTGTGGATCGAGGGCATCGACTTGAGCCGCCTCGGCTGCTCCTCCCGCGACGGATATCTCCTCAGCCAAGGCTTCGAGCTGTGGCTGTGTGCGTCCAGCAAGGAAGACTTTCGCCCCGTCACGCGCGAAGGCACGCGCCACCGCGCTGCCAATCGCACCGCCCGCGCCATAGATTACGGCATTCTTGTCCTTGAGCAACATATGTTCTCCTCCTTGGTTCGATGCCGTCCAGGATACCTTCATCACTATCCGCGCCGCCCCCACTGTTCGTCAGGTATTTGAGCCAGTTATCTCTTCTAGCTCGCGCCAGTAGGCAGCTATCTTCTCCTGGAGGTCGTCAAAAGTGGGATCATCCTTAAACCGGCCGAAGTTAACCAGCCACGGATTATCGCGCCGGCCGGGAATTTCAACCTCAATTGGGACTGTTTCTACCTGTCGCTGTCGCCAATCACTACCTCCCTCCGTGGATGCTTTTCTCCGGGCCAATGATACCACAAACCGCCAGCCTCACCCGGCCCACTCCCACACCTCGCACCCCACATAGTACCGAAGCCACATGAATGGCTATATCCCAGCCTATCAGCCAGCAGTTTGACGGGTTTCTTACTTGATAACGCGGAAGCGCAAGTGGATCGCCTCTTTTGTTTCGATCACTTCTGTCGTTTCGAGCTGAACATGCTCGCCGCCCAGGTCTTCAATCAGCCGCATGCCGCTGCCGAACAGCACGGGGACGAGGTGGATAAAGATTTCGTCAACGAGGCCGAGTGTGATGAACTGCTGGGCAACGTTTGAGCCCGTTATTGATATATCCTTATCTCCTGCCAATTTTTGCGCTTTTTCAAGCGCGGCTTCAACCCCATTCACGAAACTGTACACACCACCCTGGGGTATGTCCTGGGGCACACTGTGCGAAACGACGACCACTGGCACCCGAGCAGCGCTGACTGGCCCGTCTGCTCCCCAATGGGGTATTGATAGGTTATACGTGGTTCGGCCAACAATAACCGCACCCGTGGTCGCCCACGCTTCCGCGATTTCGCGGTTGCGCGGGTCCGCACTGTTAAATCCCCAATCGTGTAATCGCTCACCGTCATCACCCAATCCCGCCTCCGGGCGAACGTTTGCGGCGGCAATAAAACCATCCAGGGACATACTGATGTCATAGATAACTTCTCCCATAACAACTCCTTTCTACCAGGGCAGCGGCTTGCCATTGCGGAAAAACCCACCCGTTGGCCCTCCGTCTGGCAGCGTCACCGCCCAGAGCACACTGGCTGCCCCTTCGGCCACCGGCCGGCCACCCGCTCCCCCCATATCCGTTGCCACCCAGCCCGGACATACCGAATTAACCAGAATATGGCTACCGCGTAGTTCCCAGGCCAGCATCCGCGTTAGCGCATTGAGCGCCACCTTCGACAGATTATAGGCGGGTGCTACCGCATCCATACCGGCCAGCGACCCTGCCTCGCTGGACACGTTCACAATCCGCCCATGCCGGCTGCGGCGGATCAACGGCACGAAGGCCTGGCACATCTGCCAGGCGCCAAGCGTGTTGGTTTCCAAGGCCTCAAGGACAATATCCAGATCAGCATTCAGCGCTCGCTGCCAGGTGTCGTAGAGAGTGGCAGCGTTATTGACCAGCACATCCAGCCGGCCGAACATGCTTTCGACCTGGGCGCGTAACTGCTCAATGCTGTACCTGTCGGTGACATCAAGCTGGACAGGAAGTACGTCCAGCCCTTGACGTTTCAAGTTAGCCGCCGCTTCCTCGCCTTTCGCCAGGTCACGCGAACCCAATAGAACGGTATAACCACGTTGGGCAAGCTGGCGGCAAAGTTCTAAACCGATACCGCGATTTGCACCCGTAACCAGGGCAATAGGCGCATCCGACATGGTATTTGTCGCCCCCAGGTGACTGTCACTTTCGGAAGTGACAGTCACCGCTGGTTGCCGCTCCAAAAGCGGATGTATTCCTTCCTGACGGAGATCTGCATCAGGTGCTGCAGGGCGTGCTGGAGGACGCCGCCGAGCAGGTTGAGGACGGTCGGCCGGCACTCGCCCCAGGGGGCGGGGGTGCTCTGGTTGAGGAAGCGGTCGCAGCCGGCCGGGTCAAAGGATTGGAGCAGGGCCAGGGTTTGGTCCAGGACCTGGTCAATGTAAGCCCGCAAGGAAGCCAGCTCGTGGTGGACAGGCAGGTCGTCCCAGGTGATCTCCTGGCCGACGGGCTGGTTGGTGTTGATGCAATAGAGGTACATATCGGCCGTCTGGGCAATGTGGTTCATGATCCAGGCGATGGTGGTGAAGGGCGGCGGGTCCAGGTTTCCGTCAGCGTAATCGTACGTCCAGCGGCGGCCGTCGTGGAATACCCGCCAGACCTTTTTGTCCTGGGCAGGAAGGCGGAGATCGGCGGCTGTAGCGGCCGGGGTGAGCGGTTCCCAATGGAGTTCCTCTTCTTTTAAATCGTCCAGCGTCGTTCGCGCTTCCTGTTGAATGGAGCAGAGCAGTAAGACGAGGAAGTCTCTGGTCGCGCCGATGTGCAGGTCCTGGTAATTCTCTTTTTCAAATGGATCAATGGTTAGGGCCATGATCACACCCCCTGTAAAAATGGGACGCAGATTCACGCGGATTCACGCGGATGGTTTTCATTGATGGTGGTGCGCCCCAGGCATGTAAACTCCTTCGTTAGATAAAGGTTAAAGCTTAGACAGCAGTTCGGCCTTTTTCTGCTGAAACTCGGCGTCGGTCAATACGCCTTTCTGGCGCAACTGGTCGAGTTGGGCAATCATCGCCGGAATGTCGGCCGGGCCGGCCGGTGCGCCAGCGGCGGGGGCCGGGGCGCCGTGTTCCAACTGCTCTTTGGCGTTTAACATGGCCGTCTTAAAGCGAATCGGCCGGCCGATGCGCTCGAACAGGTTCACCCCCAATTCGCTGGCGGTCAGGATTTCGACGTTACCGTAGTCGAAGAGGCGGCCGAGCGAACTCTGGTCCATCTTCACGTCGTTGACCTTTTCCAGGGAGGAGTCGGTCACGCTCTTATTGAACACGCCTGAGATTTGAATGACGCGGCGGTTGGTGACGATGAATTGGCGGTTCCACCAGATGAGAAAGTCCCGGACCATCCCGGCCAGGGGCACGAGGAGCAAGATATAGAAGAAGGCCGCCAGGGGCAGGAAAGCAGTGGCAATGGTCACGGCGGCGACGATGACGGCGACGAGGAAGAGTTCGATGAGGATGTTGCGTAGCAGAAGCAGCCAGTGGGGGTGGGTCATGAAGAGTATCTTTTCTTCGTTCCCGAGCATGTTTTTCACGTAACTGTTAACCATTAGGTTGGCCTCCTACGAAAATAGCCACGAATTGCACGAATTAGACGAATTGACTTTCATTCACCGTGATGCACTCCGGGCGTGTTGTCTCTTTTTGATTCCTTGTTACGGTCGTTGCCCAGCTTTACTGGCCTAATTGTAGCGCAATCCACATCCAGAGAAACAATGTAGACCCAGCCACAGCTTGAGAGCCTGGGTAGTTACCTGTGAACGATAAAAATAATTACGTTTGACCGGCGGTTAGGTTGCAGACAACAATCGGTCAACTCCATGATCCGGCCAGCTCGACCTGGCACAATTGGGAGGGGGTTTCGGGATCGTCTTTGTCTACGATGACGTAGGCCCGGCCGCTCTCCTCCGGCTGGAAAGCCAGCCCCTCGACTTTCCCGGGAAAGATCCCGCCCTGTACGTCTTCCAGCACGGTCCAGCGGGCGGCGCCGCCGGGGTGTATGAGGCCGATGGCGCTGGCGGCGACCGGGCCGTCGTGGATGGCGTCGGGGGAGGCTTCGGCGGTGGCGGAAAAGAAGAGGGTGTCGCCGCAGCGGGCGGCGTCGGTAAAGGTCAGCCGGACGCCGGCGACGCGGCCGAGGTCGTACTGGGTGACGTCGTCGAGGGTGAAGGCGGCGTCCGGCCGGGGGTCGCCCAGGTAGGCGTGCAGGGCCGGCCAGGAAACGTCGGCGGTGGCGTTGACCGGCTGCACGTCGCCACGCGGCGCGCCGTTGCCGCGCTGGAAGAGCCGCAGCCGGCCATCGCCCAGGTAAACGGCCCCTTCAATATTTAGCTCGCTGCAGGCAAATTCGGGGGTGGCGCGCAGGGCGGCGTAGAAGGCGGGCGCGTCGTAGACGGCGACTTGCGGCGTCTGGCCGTCCAGGTTAGAGACGACAAGGATGTGCTGCCGCAGCGGCGTGGAGCCGGAGCCGAAGGCGACGAGCCACTCTTCCAGGCCGGCCGGGACGGCGGCGCAGGCTTCCAGGTCCAGTTTCCAGCGTTTGTTGCCGCGGCCGTCGTCAAAGCGCCGTTTGCCCTGGTGGCCGGCCGGCAGGAGGATGGCTTCGACGCTGGCGTCCGGGGGGTGAAGCAGGGCAATGAGGTTGGCGTCGTCCTGAATGATGACGAGCCGGCCGCGAACCAGGGCCAGGCTGGAGCCGGCGCGGACGTGGCCCGGCCGGTCGGCGGCCGGGTCCGGGCCGGCGCGGTAGAGGAGCGGGGTCTGATTGACGACCCGCGCCGCCAGGGCCGGGTCGTGGTGGGCGGTGATGTGTTTCATATTTGGAGCCGCGGCCACGTGGCCGCGGCCAACTCTTGGATAAGCGGATAGTGGGCCAGAGCCGTGCGCTCTCTAGCTCTGGCTCTGGCTCATCGTGGACAGGGCGGCGACCTGCTGTTCGGCGTGGTAGCTGCTGCGGACGAGGGGGCCGCTTTCGACCCACTTGAAGCCCATGTCGTAGCCGGCCTGGCGCAAGGCTTCAAACTCGCGGGGGTGGTAGTATTTCTCGATGGGCAGGTGTTTCTTGCTGGGTTGGAGGTACTGGCCGATGGTCAAGATGTCTACGCCGCAGGCGACGAGGTCGGCCATGACGGCCAGGACCTCGTCCCATTGCTCGCCCAGGCCGAGCATGATGCCGCTCTTGGTCAAGACAGTGGGGGCCATTTTTTTGGCGTTGCCCAGGGTAGCCATGGCCCATTCGTAGCGGTCCTGCGGCTGGACTTTCTTGAAGAGGCGGGGGACGGTTTCGACGTTGTGGTTGAGGATTTCCGGCCGGGCGTCCATGACGATCTGGAGGGCCGCCTGGCTGCCCTTGAAGTCGGGAATGAGGAGTTCAATGGAGCAGCCGGGGTGAAGCTGGCGAATGCGCTGGACGCACAGGGCAAAAATGGGGGCGCCGCCGTCCGGCCGCTCGTCGCGATTGACGGAGGTGATGACGACGTGGCGGAGGTTCAGGGCTTTGACGGCCTGGGCGAGACGGTCAGGCTCTTCCCAGTCGAGGGGCAGCGGCCGGCCGGTCTTGATGTCGCAGAAGCCACAACTGCGGGTGCAAACGTCGCCCATGATGAGGAAGGTGGCGGTGCCAGCGCCCCAGCACTCGCCGATGTTGGGGCATTTGGCCTCTTCGCAGACGGTGTGGAGGGCCTGGCTGCGCATGAGTGTTTTGAGGGAGTCGTATTTTTCGCCGCCGGGGACGCGCACTTTGAGCCATTCCGGCCGCGGCCGGGGTTTGCCGGGCGGCGGGTTGATTGAATCGAGGCTAATGAACGACATTACCTATTTCCTTTAAGGGGCCGGCGACGACAGCAGCTTCCAGGCCCAATACCCGGCTGAAAGCGGCGGTGAGGGAGGGCAGCAGGCCGGCGACGGCCAGCGGCCGGCCGGTTAATTCTAGCATACTGGTGACGCCATGTTCCTGGATGCCGCAAGGAATGATCCCGGCAAAATAGCTCAGGTCAGGGGCGACGTTGAGGGCAAAGCCGTGGTAGGTGATGCCCCGGCTGGTGACTCTGATGCCGATGGCGGCAATTTTGCGCGGGCCGGCGGCCGTGCTGACCCAGACGCCGGTGTATTTCTGGTAGCGCCAGCCGGCCAGGCCAAATTCGGCCAGGACCTGGATAATGACTTCTTCCAGCTCGCGCAGGTAGAGGTGGAGGTCAGGGGTGCGGAGGCCGCGCCGGGCGTGCAGCCGCTTTAAGTTCAAGATGGGGTAACCGACGAGCTGGCCGGGACCGTGGTAGGTGATGTCGCCGCCCCGGTCTACCTGGTAGAGGGAGATTCCCCGGCCGGCCAGGGAGGCTTCGTCGAGGAGGAGGTGCTGGAAACGGCCGCTGCGGCCGAGGGTGTAGGTGTGGGGGTGTTCGAGCAGAAGCAGTTTATCAGGCAGGTGGGGAGAGGCGGCCCGTTCGGCCGCAAGGGCTTTTTGGTGTTCCCAGGCCAGGCCGTACTCGATCCGGCCGAGCCATTCGACTTCGAGGACTGCTTCGCTCATTGTTGGCTATTATACTTGTGAGGAACACAGAGAGCACAGAATCAACAAAATAGTACTATAGAGCCGTTGCGGTTGTCCTGGCGCTTTCTACACTAAATAATTGTACCAGTAAAGTTGACCAGGGGTGAGCAGCCAGGTGGCGGGACGAACGCCGTTGTTTCTCGTTTCGTGGTCGCAACCATCGTGCCAGTGCGGTTATCGGAGCTATTCCACTATTCGATAACGTGATTGGAGGCTGCCTTTCGCCGGCAGACATTTGCCTGAGCAAGCGCCAGGTATGCTGTTGGCTGCCTGTCTCCTGGCTACGGAAGGACGGCCGCTCGCCCGGCGTTGGCTTAGGGCGGTCAAGAGAGGGACCGGCGCTGCAGTTCGCACCAGGGCCGGCTACAGAATGTAAGAGGATGCATCTCAAGAGAAGGAGACAACCATGAAACGCTTAATGCTACTTTTACTTGTCCTGTTGGGCTTTCTCGTGCCCCGGCCGGCGCTGGCCGCGAACTGCTCCGTCACCAGCGTTGGCCTGACACCCCTCAACGACCTGGCTGGAGGGAATTACCAGGGTTTTCCGGGGGGCCTGTATCCTGGTGGCAACGCGGTGCCCGCAGCGCACCTGCAGGTGGGGCTGGCCGCCGGCCAGGCAGTCCAGCGGCTGAACCCGCAGGGGGCGCCAAGTCCTAACGGCAAGATTATTGTCCTATCAATTGGCATGTCGAATACAAAACAAGAGTTTGCCAAGTTTACTTCGATAGCGCGTGGGCAAACCGCTCCAGGTGTGGTTCTGATCAATGGCGCCCAGCCTAATTACGACGCCTCAATTATTTCCAATCCCAACTCCGACTACTGGCCCCAGCTTGACGATGGATTAGCCAGGAGGCGACTCTCCCCTCTGCAGGTCCAGGTTGTGTGGCTAAAAGAGGCAGTTCAGAACGAGTCTGATCCCTTCCCGGCCAGCGCAATCGAGCTTC
Organism: Chloroflexota bacterium; assembly: GCA_022616275.1. Classification (GTDB taxonomy): domain Bacteria; phylum Chloroflexota; class Anaerolineae; order Promineifilales; family Promineifilaceae. The sequence goes on along the minus strand of JAKEFB010000136.1, from coordinate 154 downwards.
AGGGCTATCTAAAGAACATCCTCCAGATCGTCAGGACGCGGTACCCGAATGTTAAAGCAATTTACTTATCCTCTCGTACCTACGGTGGCTACGCGAACAATCCCACCAGTCCGGAGCCCTGGGCCTATCAAGGGGCTTTTGCCGTCAAATGGTT
>JAKEFB010000135.1 GCA_022616275.1 Chloroflexota bacterium | reverse complement strand
TGCCGTCCAGAAGTTGCGAGACGCCGGAAAAGACGTAGCTGTATCGCTCTTCGGCCGGCACTCGCTGCAGCACATCGTCGAGCTGTCCGCCGGCCGCCAGGACCAGCATTACGTCTGACCGGTCGTAGTCATTGAAATCGCCCATGACGACTATGGCGGCGTCGCTAGCTTCGGCTAACAGGCCGGCAACCAGGTTGCTGACGTGCTCAGCCTGGGCCAGCCGCTCCGGCTCTGTTTCAGCCTCGCCCTCCCGCTTCGACTTAAAGTGGTTAACCAGGAAGACAAACGGCCGGCCCTCTACTATCGCTTGCACTTCCAGCGGCGGCCGGTCAAAAAGTGGGTCCTGGCCGGCCGGGCAGGCGGCCAGCGGGTCGCTGACATCGGTATCCACTGACGTACACCCTTGGCGTAGCTCGACCGCTTCTATCGTCACCCGGCGCGGGTCAGTCAGTAAGGCCACGTCAATGCCGCGAGCGTCGGCGCTTTCGCGGTGGCTGACCTGGTAGGTGAAGCCGCAAGCCTCGGCCAGCCCTCCGGCCAGCTCCAGCAGCAACGACTCTTTTTCCACCTCCTGAATACCCAAAACGGCAGGGCAACCCAGTGACTGGCTGATGGCGTGGATGAGCTTGGCCTGTTTGACGGCCAGTCCGGCCGCTGACGGCTTGGGCTCGGCCTCGTCGCCGGTGTCGTCCACCAGGTCAAAGTAGTCGTGCAGGTTGTACGTGGCCAGACTCACCTGGCCGGGGGCCAACAGCGGCGGCGGCGGTATTTCCGGCCGGGGAGCGGCCATCACCGCCAGGCCGGCCGGCGCCTGGTGGACGATTTTGAACTGGTCAAAGTGGTAGGTCAGTGGTCCGGCCAGTCCGGTTAAGTGGTCGCCGGCGGCCAGGGGCGGCACGCTGCGGCAGTCTACATCACTGGTGTGGAGGACAGGGATTACCTGGCCGATGGGATCGTCCGGGGCATGGCGAAAAACCCGCTCCAGACCACTGTCGGCCCGGACGACGGCGTAACCGCAGCCGCTGAAGAGGGGCCCGACGACAATTGCCTCAGCTACAGCCACATGCATTCCTTCGTACGGCTCAAAGTAAGCGGCGGCGGCTTCGTTCCCGGCCGGCGGCTCTATCTCCAGCGGCGGGGGCAGCGGGTTGCCCTGGCTTTCCACCTGCAGCTCCAGCCCGGCGTCGTCAATCTCGGTCAGGCCAAAGAATTCCGTGACCTCGCCGCGCACCTGGACGACGTCCCCCAGGGCTACGGCCGGCCGATCCCGGCCCAGAAAAACCGGGATTCCGTCCGACGTCGCTGGGTCGCCGTCCTCGCCGCCGGGCACGTCCTGGACAAAGACGGTGTAAAAGCGGATGCCGCTGGCGTTCTGGTCTTCCAGCACGCCGGTGACTAGGCCACGAAAGCTCACTTCCTGGCCCACGGCCGCGGCCGTATCTCCGGCTCCTTGGATCTGGCCAATCGGCAAGAACGTCTCGCCTGGTTGGCCAGCACCGGCCGCCCCAACGGTACCCATTACAATGATTAATCCCAGGGCTAATAATAACTTATTCATCTTTATACCTCAGTCAGTCCACAGTTGGGGCTGATTATGCTAAAGTAACAGGGGAAGAGCAATGAGTGATGGATGAGTAATGAGTAATGGAGCGTGATGCGTGGGCCGTGCTGGTAGAACGCGGTGCCCACGTAGAACGCATTCCCATTGTGGACGTTACCCGCCTGGTCCAGTTGACCTTTATTGGCCTGCTTGCGGCCGCCTGGCTGCTCACAAGGAGAACATCATGAGTGAAATAATCAACGGAATCACGATGCAAGCCATCAATACCCCGGCCGAGGGCATGGCCTTGCTGGAAAAGCTGGTGGCCGCCGGCCGGGCGGAAGCTGTTTATAGCCAACTGGTAGCCCAGGGTGAATACGCCGCCATGACTGCTGCGGAAGTGTCCATCACCATGGGTTTTGGCTTTGGCGGCGGCGGTGAGGTGCAATCGGCGCCGGCCGGCGAAAGTAGCGAGGCTGCCAATGACAAAGTCACTGGTGGTGGTGGCGGAGGTGGTGGGGGGGTGTCCATGGCCCGGCCGGTGGCTGTTGTGGCCATCGGCCCGCACGGGGTCCGGGTGGAGCCGGTGGTAGACACTACCAAGATCGCCCTGGCCTTCTTCACCACCTTGATCACTATCCTCACCTTGTTGGGACAGGCCCGCCGCCAGGCCGAACAGTAAAGGGGACGCAGATTAACGCAGACTTCGTCCTGAGGGACTCAGTCCGAAGGATAAACGCTAATTGGCTTTCATCGGCGACAGTCTGCGTCCTACTTTCTAGATGCAGCAAACCCCACAGCTTAACGCCACGCCGGCCTTCACCTTGCGCCCGGCTCAAGCGACCGACCAGGAAATTATCCGGCGCTTTGTGCGTGGTGCCGGCCTCAACCCCACCGGCCTGGCGTGGCCGCGCTTTGTGATGGCGGTTGACCCGCAGGGGCAGGTGATTGGCTGCGCCCAGGTGAAGCCACACCGCGACGGCTCGCGGGAGTTCGCTTCGCTGGTCGTGGCCGAAGCGTGGCGCGGCCGGGGCGTGGCCCGGGTTTTGATTGAGCATCTGAAAGCGGCCGCCGGGCCACCCCTCTACCTGATGTGTGGCTCGCGGCTTGTTCCTCTATACGAAAAGTTTGGCTTCCGCGAGGTGGACCAGGACGAGCCCCTGCCCGCTTACTTCCATCGCATTCGCCGCCTGGCCAGCCTGTTCGTCCGCCTGAAGCGGCCGGCCGAGTATCTGGCTATTATGGTGTGGTAAACAAGGAGTAAAAGCAGCTTGCAAGTATCCTGGAATTTATGGTACAAACACAACCAAACACCCACATTTCTACAGGAGTTACCGATACCAGTCGTCCTATTTGCCGCTCCCGTCTTTACCGAGACGGCCGTTCGTTTTATTGAAGCCACGGCCAAGCTGCCCGACGTGTACCTGGGCGTCGTCAG
>JAKEFB010000134.1 GCA_022616275.1 Chloroflexota bacterium | reverse complement strand
GGTATTTCTTCGGCCAATCGGTAGGACGCCTTTCGGCTCGGGAGAAAGATAGTAGCCCAAACGAGCCTTTGAACTAACGTGTTTTACGGGGATTTTTGAGGTCAGTGTCGAGCTTGTGGCGGACTTCGCGGGGGATGCGGGCGGCGAGGACAGCCTGGTGTTCGTCGAGGAAGGTGCGGACGGCGGCCGGGTCGTAGAGGATCAGCGCGCGCAGGGCCCAGGAGAGGGCTTTGACGACCATGTCGTCGTGGTCGGCGGCCAGGAGGCGGCAGACGGCCAGGGTGCGGGGGACATCGCCCCGGCCGCCGCGGGCTTTGGTGTTGAGGGCGACGGTGCAGACGAGGGCGGTGCGCCGCCACCAGCGGTCTTGGGAGCCGGCCCATTCGTGGATGAGACTATCGGGGACCTGCCCGGCGCGCCAGGCCGGCCCGGCCAGGTAAGTGGCGAAGGTGTCTACCGAATACCAGCTGTCGAGGCTGCGGCCGAGTTGTTCCAGCTCAGTCCGGCCGAGGCTGCGCAGGGCCGGCCGGTGGTGGTGGACCAGCTCGTAGCCGACGAAGCGGTGCTCAAAGGTGGGGTAGCCCATGAGGCCCAGGGCCACGGCCAGGACGGTCTGGGCCTCGGCTTTAGCCAGCCGTTTGGAGTATTCGCGGCGCATAGCGCGGATGGTGGCTGTTTTGTGGTCAGGAAGGGTTTGGAGGTGGGCGTCAATTTCGGCCGGGAGGGAGGAGGGGTCGCTGAAATTTTCGGACATAGGTCACTTAAATCCTTTCGATTCGCTGTTTGCATCTGAGGATGCAAACTCCTCGATCAGTAAACTTGCCAATCAGTCAAATGGCGATTGATTGAACAATGGCCTTAACGATTTCCTCGGGTTCCTGGTCAATAGAGACGACCAGGGCGTCTTGGGGTTCCTCGAGGGTGGCGAACTGGCTGGCGAGGAGGTCGGGGGGCATGAAGTGGCCCGGCCGGTCTTGGAGGCGCCGGTAGATGAGATCGTAGCTGCCTTTGAGGTAGACGAGGTAGACGCCGGGGTGGTTGGCCAGGAGGCGGGCGCGGTAGGCGGCTTTGAGGGCGGAGCAGGCGATGACGGCCGGTTGGTCCTGGACTAATAGTTGGCGGATGAGTTGCTGGAGCGCCGCCAGCCAGGCGTCGCGGTCGGCGTCGGTGAGGGGGAGACCCTGGCTCATTTTGGCGACGTTGGCCGGGGGGTGGAAGTCGTCGGCGTCGTAGAAGGGCCAGGCTAATTCTTCGGCCAGGAGGCGGCCGATGGTGGTTTTGCCGGCCCCGGAGACGCCCATTAAGAGGATGATCATAGGAATTTGACGCAAAGACGCAGACTTTGGCAGGGCCAAAGTTCACGCAAAGAATAAGGTAAGTGTGGCACGGCCGGAGACCGGCCACAGCGATTGGTAATTATACCCTCCTTTCACGCACTTTCCTGGCGGGTGTGATAAAATTGGGGGGTATGGCGGAAGGGTTGATTGTGATCGGTGGGGGGCTGGCCGGGTCGGAGGCGGCGTGGCAGGCGGCCGAGTTGGGCGTTCGGGTGCGGTTGTACGAGATGCGGCCGCAACAGAACACGCCGGCCCACGTGACGGGCTACCTGGCCGAGCTGGTGTGTAGCAATTCGCTGGGCTCGACGTTGCCGGACAAAGCGCCAGGGCTGCTGAAGGCGGAGCTGCGCGGCCTGGGGTCGCTGATCCTGGCCTGCGCCGAGGCGGCGGCGGTGCCGGCCGGTTCGTCGCTGGCGGTGGACCGGGAGATCTTTGCCCAGCTTGTGACGGAACGCATTGAAAATCATCCCAATATTGAGCTGGTGCGGCAGGAGGTGGCGGCCGTACCGGACGGGCCGTGCATTATTGCCAGCGGGCCGCTGACTTCCAGCGCGCTGGCCGAGGAGCTGGGCCGGCTGTCGGGGCAGGCGTACCTGTATTTCTATGACGCGGTTTCGCCCATTGTTAGCTACGAAAGCATTAACCGGAACGTGGCTTTCCGGGCTTCGCGCTACGACCGGGGGGTGCAGGATGAGGGCGACTACCTGAACTGCCCGATGACGCGGGAGGAATACGACGTTTTTTACCAGGCGCTGGCGGCGGCCGAGCAAATCACGTTGCGGGAGTTTGAGCAGGAGGACGCCCATTTTTTTGAGGGCTGCCTGCCGGTCGAGGTGATGGCCCGGCGTAACCGCGACGCGCTGCGCTTTGGCCCGATGCGGCCGGTGGGGTTGGTGGACCCGCGCAATGGCCGGCCGCCGTACGCCGTAGTCCAGTTGCGCCAGGATAACCTGGCCGGGACGATGTACAACCTGGTTGGGTTCCAGACGAACCTGCGGTGGGGAGAGCAAAAGCGGGTGTTGCAACTAATCCCCGGCCTGGAGCAAGCGGAGTTTCTGCGGTACGGGATGATGCACCGGAACACGTACATTAACGCTCCGGAAATGCTCCAGCCGACGATGCAGTACCGCCGCCGGGCCGACCTGTTTTTTGCCGGCCAGATTGTGGGGGCGGAAGGGTATATGGGCAACGCCGCTACCGGGCTGGTGGCCGGGTTGAACGCCGCCCGGCTGTTAAGCGGAGAACACCCGGTTATCTTGCCAACGGTTACCATGTTGGGTGCGTTGTGCCATTACGTGACCCACGCCGAGGCCAAGAGCTTTCAACCGATGAAGGCGAATTTTGGCCTGTTGCCACTGCCGGAGCAAGCGATGAATAAGGCGGAACGGTACCGCTATTACAGCCAGCGGGCGCTGACGGCGATGCGCCGCTTTGCCCGCGAACGCCGCCTGAAGTATGACCCGGCCGCGGCCGAGACTGCGGTGATTGTATGAACTGTTTGGCAACGGATGAAAGCGGATAAACGGATGAGGCGTTGAGATTGTCTGCTTTGGAGTTTGACGAAGCAAACGCCTTTGGCGATTACTTTATTCCTCAATTTCGCTATACAATGATAGAAGTCTGGTTGGAGAGTCGTCTTGAAGAGTAAGCTGGCGACCTGGTTACAAGAAAATGGCGTTGCCCTGCGCGACGAAACGTTGCGTAGGGCGCTGAACCTGCTGCCTGACGAAGAGGCGGTGGACGAATTCCTGAAGGTCCTGGTGGAGGCGCTGGGCGAAGGGGTTGGCGGCCGGCTGCGGGTGGTGCAGGCCTGGGCCGATAACAGCGTTGGCCAGGATGCGCCCCTGGCCAATGACTGGATGACAGTGCTGCGGACGCTGAAGGACGTGATCGGCGATGCGCTGGCGGTCCAGTTTGCTACGGTCGAGGCCCTGGCCTACTTCCGGGAACTGGACCGGATTATTACCTACGCCGTGATTGAAGCCACCCGGCTGGCCAGTGACACCGACCGGGTAGACCTGCTGGACCACATGGTGGAGCTACGCCAGCGAATGGCGCGGCTGGACCGAAACAAAGCCAGCTTCATAAAAGTGGCGGCCCACGAACTGCGCACCCCTTTAACTATCCTGGATGGTTATACCAGCATGATGCGGGCGACTGTTCCACCGGATATCACCGCCGTCCAGCCACTGTTGGAGGGGTTTGAGAGCGGGATCGGCCGCTTGCGTAGCATTATCGCCGACATGATAGACATGACGATGATTGACGCGGATGCCATTGACATTCGTTTCCAGCCGGTACACCTGGAAAAGATTTTGCTCATGGTTACCGACAGCCAGCAAAAAGTGTTCCGGGAGCGACAGGTGGAGTTGGCCGTTGAACCTGCTGTCGTGGAGGATGTTATGTACGCCGATCCGGAACGGCTGTTCCAGGCTTTGAGCAAGGTTATCAGCAACAGCCTGAAATATACGCCGGACGGAGGCCGGGTGGCGGTGAGCACGCACCTGACCCGGCCGAACGAGCGGACGGACGAGATAGCCGGGTACGTGGTCATTGTGATTAACGATACCGGTATTGGCATTGAGCCGGAAAACCTGGAGCGTATCTTTGAAACCTTTTCCGGTATCCAGGACTTTTCGCTGCATTCGTCGGGCAAGACCAAGTTTAAAGGGGGTGGGGCCGGCCTGGGATTGCCGATTGCCCGAGGGATTATCGAGGCGCATGGCGGCCGGGTTTGGGCCGATAGCCCTGGCTGCGACGAAGTGGCCTGTCCCGGCAGCACCTTTTACATCGAGTTGCCCATTCGTGTCCGGCCGCCGGGCGAAGGCGCGCCTGATTCATAAAGAAGTGGGACGCAGATTTTCGCTGAGGCAAAGTGGCTTATGAGTAATGCCCGAATATTAGTGGTAGAAGATGATTTTGATATTTCCAACGTGCTCCGCATCTATTTCACCGGGCAAGGTTATGACGTGGAAGTAGCGGCGCGGGGCAGCGATGCTCTTAAGGCCTGTCGTCGAGAGCTGCCTAACCTGATCGTGCTGGACATCATGCTGCCCGACATGGATGGCTACGCCGTTTGCCGCGAGCTGCGGGTGATGACACGCACCAGCCACATTCCCATTATTTTCCTTACCCAACGGGACGAGCGGAGCGACCGAATTGCCGGGCTGGAACTCGGGGCGGACGATTACATCACCAAGCCGTTCGACATTGAGGAATTGAACCTGCGCGTGCGAACCGCCATCCGTTCCTACCAGCGCCTCAACATGACCGACCCGCGCACCGGCCTGCCCAGCGGCCGCCTCATCGAGGAGCAGTTCCATAAATTGATGCGTTCCAGCGGCTGGACCTATATTGTGGTCAAGATTGACCAACTGAGTCCCTTCGCAGACGAGTACGGCTTTGTGGCGGCCAACGAAGCGTTGCGTTCGATGGCCCTGTTGCTCAACGAGGCCGTGGGCCAGTTTGGCACAGCCAACGATTTCCTCGGCCACGCCAGCGACGAGACTTTCGTCGTCATCACTCACTCCAAGAGTGTGGCGGCGATGATTGACCACCTGCGGAAACGGTTCGACGAAGAGGCGCCGACGCATTATAGCTTTGTCCACCGTGAACAAAGCGGCATTCCCCAGCCGGATGGCACCCTGGCCCCGCTGATGAGGCTTGCTGTTGGCACCGTTTCCGGCCAGACGCAATCCTTTGCCGATATTCGGGAGATTACTGAAAACGTAGATCTAAGTTAATATGGAGATACCTGTAGAAACCAGCGTGGCCGCCGTGACGGTTTATCCTGACCGGGCGCGGGTGACATGCCGGGGTCAGGCCCAATTGGCGACGGGCCTGCAGCGGCTGATCGTAGATAATTTGCCACTGACGCTCCAGCCGGATTCGGTACGAGTGGGTGGCCGGGGCACGGCCCAGGTGCGTATCCTGGGGGTGGACGTGAACCGGGCTTTTTATGAGCAGACACCGGCGGAAAAGGTCAGGGAGCTGGAGCAGCAAATTGAGCGCCTGGAAGATGAGCTGCGGGTGCTGACCGACCGGCAGGCGGCGCAGGCGGCCCACGCCAAGTACCTGGAGGGGCTGCGCCAGGCAACGCAGGAGTACGCCCGGGGGCTGGCCCGGGGCAGGACGACGGTGGAAGAGCAGACCCGGCTGGTCCAATTTATCCAGGAGCAGGACGACCAGGTACGGACTACAGTGCGAGAACTGGAGCAGCAGCAGCGGGAAATAAATCGCCGCCTGGACAAACTGCGCCGCGAGTTGAAGACACTCCAATCGGCCCGGCCGACGCAACGCTTCCGGGCTTTCGTTGAGCTGGAAGCACTCGGTGAGGGCACGTTTGGCCTGGAGGTCAGCTACGTGGTACACAACGCCGGCTGGCAGCCCCTCTATGACCTGCGCTTGCTGGAAACGGAGAACGGCCGGACGCTGGAAGTGACGACGATTGCCCAGGTGGTCCAGAACAGTGGCCAGGACTGGTTGGGTGTGGCTCTAACGGTGTCCACGGCCCGGCCGGCGCTTAGCCAGCGCTTGCCGGAGCTGTATCCCTGGTATCTGGATGTTTACGCCCCGCCACCAGTGCCGCAACCGGCCAGGCGCAGGGCATCTGGAGAGATGGCGGCGGGCACGATGCTGGCCGCCACGCCGGCAATGGCTGAGGAAGCAGCGGCGGAAGCGGCGCCGAAAGTGGCGGAAGCGCAGGTGGCCCAGGCGACAGTCCAGGAGAGTGGGACGGCAGTGACGTTTGTCGTAGCGGGACAGACGGATATTCCCAGCGACGGCTCACCACACAAGACGACGATCCACCGGTTCGACCTGGAGCCACAACTGGATTACCTGGTCGTGCCAAAGCATACGGATGCTGTTTTTCGCCGGGTGACGGTGAGTAACAGTGGTCCCGGCCCGCTGCTGGCCGGGCAGGCCAGCCTGTTCGTGGGCGAGGAGTTTATTGGTAGCACCCATCTGGAGTATTCGCCGGCCGGCCAGGAAATGAAGCTGTTGCTGGGCGCGGAAGAGCGGATTACGGTAGAGCGAGAGCTGGTGCGGCGCGACGTGGACAAGGCCCTGCTGCGGGACAAGCGGCAGTTGCGTTATGGTTACGAGATTGAGTTGCATAATTTGCTGGCTAGCGAGGTTAACCTGGAAGTACACGATCACATCCCGGTGGCCCGCCACGAGGAGATTAAGGTCAAGCTGGAACGGGTGGCACCGCCGCCAACCAAACAGTCGGAATTGAACCTGATGGAGTGGCGCCTGACGTTGCCGCCAGGCGCTAAACAGACCATCAACTACGAATTCCTGGTGGAACATCCGCGCTCTCTGCGGGTGACAGGCTTGATTGATTAGGAGAAGGGGTTAGAGTTAGAGTAAGGAAGTGACTGTAACTCAAAACCCTGACTTTAAGGAAGGTTGCTATTTCTAAGGATTTGTATGAGACCCGCGCGCCGCGCGAGCGCGCTTTTCTGGTGGGGGTTGAGCTGAAAGGGGAGCGGCCGGCGCTGCCGGTGGAAGAGAGTCTGGTGGAACTGGCCCGCCTGGCCGAGACGGCCGGGCTGACGGTCGCCGGCCAGGCTATCCAGCGCCTGGAGCAGCCCGACAGCGCCACTTACGTGGGTTCGGGCAAGCTGGCCGAAATCAAGGTATTAGTGAAGGACGAGAGCGCGGACGTGGTTCTGTTTGACGACGAGTTGTTGCCGCGCCACCAGCGAGAACTGGAAAAAGCGTTTGGCGAGGAGGTGCGTATCCTGGATCGGACGGCGCTGATCCTGGATATTTTTGCCCAGCATGCCAATACTCGCGAGGGTAAACTGCAGGTGGAACTGGCCCAGTTGGAGTACCGGCTGCCGCGGTTGACACGGATGTGGACACACCTGGCGCGGCAGGCGGGCGGCCGGGCTGGGGGGGCCACCGGGGGCGTAGGTCTACGCGGCCCCGGCGAAACACAGTTGGAAGTGGACCGGCGGGAGATCGGCCGGCGCATTACCGCCCTTAAGGACGAGTTGGAATCGGTGCGGGCCCATCGCAGCCGCCACCGAGCCAAGCGCCGCCAGACCGAGCTGCAGGTGGTGGCCATCGTCGGCTATACCAACTCCGGCAAATCTACACTGCTGAACCAATTGAGCAACGCCGGCGTGCTGTCGGTGGACATGCTTTTTGCCACGCTGGATCCGACGACACGCAAGGTGGTGATGCCTGGCGGCCGGGAAGTGCTTTTTACCGATACAGTCGGTTTTATCCAAAAGCTGCCGCCGGATATTGTGGCTGCTTTCCGGGCGACGCTGGAAGAAATTACCGAGGCAGACTTGCTGGTCCACGTGGTGGATGCCACACATCCACAGGCGGCGGCCCAAATGGATTCGGTGGAGGATATCCTGGCCGAACTGGAAGTAGAACAGTTGCCGACGGTGGTGGCGTTGAACAAGGTGGATCTGCTGCCGCCAGGGGAGGACCCGACCGAGGGACTGGCCATCGCCGGGGCGGCTGTGCCTGTTTCGGCGCTCACCGGGCGAGGGATGGAGATGCTGTTGACGGCGATTGAAGCCACGATAGAACAGCAATTCCAACCAGTGACCGTGTTGTTGCCCTATAATCGAGGGGAGTTGCTGTCGCTGTTTCACGAGCGCGGCCAGGTAAATTCGGAAAGCCACGGCCCAGACGGCATTACTGTGGACGGCCGGCTGCCCAAGCGCCTGGTTCCTTACTTTGAGGCATACCAAAGAGTTAGCGTGAAGGGTTAGAGCGAGCGTAGGGTACTCAAGGCTCTAACTGCTGAAGGAGGTTGCAGGTGGATAATTTTTTGAACCGGTTTTTAGATAGCACCAGTGACTTCCTGGCCGAGCGGCCGGGATTGTTACCCCTTCTGGCGGTGGTGTTAATCTTCTTTAACTTCCTGCTACAAATCTTTCCCGGATCAGGGTACTGGCTGGTAGAGAGCAACCTTTTCCTGCACCTGGGGCTCATTGTTGGCTTTTTGGGACTATTGTTAATCCGGCCCCTGGAGTAAAAGGGCGACCGCGCCGGCGGGCGCCTGTTGCGCCACCCTCGCGTATGCATGAACCGCGTTCAGAAAATCGCTCAACATGCCCAGGTCCAGGCAGCGTTGGCTGCGTTTAAAGAGGAAGTAGCCCCGGCCCTGGATCTGGCTATTCGCATCCAGCAAATTCCTGCACCTACTTTTGCCGAAGCGCGCCGGGCTGATTTCGTGGAGGCGCGTTTTGTTTCCCTGGGGTTGAGCGACGTGTACCAGGATGCGTTGCACAATGTATACGCCCGGTTTCCGGGGGCTGGCGCCGGCCCGCCGGTAGTGCTCACGGCTCATAGCGACACTGTTTTTCCGGCCGAGACTGACCTGAGTATCCGCCGGGCTGACGGCCGGGTGTATGGGCCTGGCCTGGCCGACAATTCCCTGGGGGTGGCCGGGCTGTTACTGCTGGCCCAGACGTTGACGACCTATGGCCTGCGACCAGCAGCCGACTTGTGGCTGGCGGTAAACGTACGAGAGGAGGGGTTGGGCGATTTGCAGGGCATGCAGGCTGTGGTGGGCCGCTTTCCCGGGGCGGCGGCCTTCATCGTGGTCGAGGGTGGCTCGTATGGGCAAATTTACCATGAGGCTACCGGCGTCCGCCGCTACCGGGTAGCGGTGGCCACGCCTGGAGGCCATTCCTGGGGCGATTTCGGCCGGCCCAGCGCCGTTCACGTGCTCGGCCGGCTCATTACGGCTATTGCCGGGCTGGCTGTGCCGGCTGAGCCGAAAACGAGCTATAACGTCGGCGTCGTGGAAGGAGGCACAACGGTCAATACGATTGCCGCTTCGGCCAGTATGCAACTTGACCTGCGCTCGGCCGACCCGACCGCCCTGGCCCAGCTCGTAGCGGCCGTGGAAAATATGGTGGCCCAGGCTAACGAGCCGCCTGAGGTGGTGGTGAACATGACCCAGATTGGCAACCGGCCGGCCGGCGAAGTGGCCCGCGACGCCCCGCTGGTGAGCTGGGCGGCGGCAGCCCTACAGCAGATGGGTTGCCGCCAGGTACGGTACATGGCCGGCAGCACGGACGCCAACGTGCCTATTAGCCGGGGCCAGCCGGCCGTTTGCATTGGTCTGGCCGAGGCCGGCAACACGCACCGCCTGGACGAATACCTGGACCCGGCCCAACTGCCGGCCGGGCTGGGCCAGTTGTTGTTGTTGACGCTGGCGGCGGCCGGGTGTGGATTTTAGATTTTAGATTTTAGATTGGAGATAGAATGAATTTTGAGTTTACGGCCGAGCAGAGGCAATTTCGCGACCTGGTGCATGATTTTGTGGCTCGGGAGGTGAAGTCTCGGGCACGGGAAACGGATGAAACAGGGGAGTTTAACTGGCCGGCGGTGAAGAAGATGGGGCCGCTGGGCCTGTTGGGGCTGGAGGTGCCGGAGGAGTATGGAGGGGCGGCGGTGGATGGTGTCAGCGCGGCTATGGCTATAGAAGAATTGGGGTGGGGCTGTGGCTCGACAGCTCTGGCTATTTCGGCTCACAACGGGCTGGCGCTGGGGCCAATTGTCAAGTTTGGTACTGAGGAACAGAAGCGCCAATGGTTGCCCCGGCTGGCCAGTGGCGAGGGTAAACTGGCCTGTCTAGGGCTAACCGAGCCGGGGGCCGGGTCTGATTTGCAGGGTGGGGTGCGGACGGCCGCGGTGAAGGAGGGGGATTCGTGGATCGTTGACGGCAACAAGATGTGGCTGACGAACGCCTCGATTTCTGAGGTGATGGTCGTCCTGTGCCGGACCGACCGGGCCGGCGGCAGCCGCAGCCTGAGCCAGGTGATCGTGCCGACCGATACACCAGGTATTACGATTGGCCCGCCGGAGAAGAAAATGGGGCTGAAAGGATCGCCGACGCACGCCGTGACCTTTGAAGAGGTGCGGGTGCCGCTGGAAAACCTGCTGGGCGAAGAGGGGCGGGGCTTGCAGCAGACGCTGGCAACGCTGGACAACGGCCGGATCGGGATTGGCGCGCTGGCCGTGGGGCTGGCCCAGGCGGCTTACGAAGAAGCAGTGAAGTATGCCAAGCAACGGGAGACGTTTGGCCAGCCAATTGCCCACCACCAGGCGATCCAATGGATGCTGGCCGACGCAGCGACCGAGATTCAGGCGGCACGGTGGATGGTCTACTGGGCGGCCTGGCTTAAGGGACTGAGCCGGCCGTTTACCAAGGAGGCGGCCATGGCCAAGCTCTTTGCCACCGAGGTGAGCGAGCGGGTGTGCCGCAACGCCATCCAGGTCCACGGTGGCTACGGTTACAGCCGCGAGTTTCCGGTGGAGCGGATGTACCGGGATACGCGGCTGATGACGATTGGCGAGGGGACGAGCGAGATCCAGCGGTTAGTGATTGCCAGGCATATTCTGGAGTTGTAGGTTGGCGGTACTACTGTAGGCCGGATACAAAGAAAGAGGGCGCTCACCAGGAGCGCCCTCTTTACTTAAGCACTTCAGCTTAACGGCGACGTTTCCGCCAGTAGGGCAGCAGCCCCAGGCCGGCCGCGCCAGGCAGCAGAAGCAGCACACCAATGGGCAGGGCCAGGTCGGGAACGGCCGCGCTGGCCGAGGCCTGGTAGATGATGGGCAGGTAGAGCATATAGCTATTTACCCCCAGCGTCAACGGCACCGTGATGACCGGGTTGCCGGTGTCGTTGCTGTTGACACAGAGCGAGCCGGTGTATATCCCTGGCGACAGGCCGGTGGAGTCGAAGGTGACCGTCACCTGGTCGGCCGAAGCGGCCGGCGTGGTACCGCTGGCCGGCGCGGCGGTGGCCCAGGGCACGTTGTTGTCCGGCGTGACACAGTCGCTGCCCGAATCCTCGGCAATCGTCCAGTTCAGGTCAACGGTCCCGGTATTGCTGATGGTCAGCGTATCGTTGACGACTGTGTCCGGATCCTGCGTACTGCTCAGCGAAGCCGGCGCGACGGCAATGGCGGGCGCGCCCTCGACGGTCAGCGTCAGGGGGACAGTCACGAGCGGTTCGTCGGGGTCATTACTGTTGACGCACAGGTTGCCGGTGTAGGTCCCTGGCGTCAGGCCGGTGGAGTCGAAGGTCACGTCTACGGTGTCACTGCCGCTCGGCGGGGTTGACCCAGAAGTGGGGTTGGCGCTGGCCCAGGGGATGTCGCCGGCGTTGCAGCCGCCGGCGGGCAGGTGCAGGTTGCCATAGGTAGATGGGTCGTTAAAGATGGAAGCACTGGGCCAGCGGCCGGTGAACGTTGCGCCGGTATGAGCGGTGTAGACCCGGAAGCCAAACGTCTGGCCAGGCCCAACCACCAGGGCCGACGAGCCATCTATGGCGATAGACGCTTCATACTGGACGTGGCCCGTGGACGCGCTGTAGGCAATCTGCGTGTTTGTGCCACCGAACTGGACCGGGCAGGCGGCCGGGCCGACGATCCAGGCCCGCCACTGGTCGTCCGGGTCGGGGGAGAAATTCCCCAGCCAGAAGTTGCCCTCGCCGGTGTTGACCGGGCCGCAGGCGGCGTTGGTCCAGACGTTGTCCCACAGGATGGGTGGCGTGCCGCCTTCGTCGTCGAAGTAAACGCCAATCTGATCGAAACCATCAAGGGTAAGATCCATCTGATCGTCGAAGGCGAGGTAGAGGGTGGTGGCGTCGTGCTTAATGTACATGATGACCGGCGAGCCGCCCAGGGTAATGTCCAGCGTGAAGGCGCCGGCCCACTCAGCCCCACCGATGCTGCCGTCAATGGTCGGCGGGGAGCCGGTGAAGGTGGAGGTGATGGTCGGCCCATTGCCGAGCGCGGGGCTGGCAGGGGCCGGGGCAGTATAGCCATTGGCCGTTTCGGCCGGCGCGCCTTCAGGCTGCCTGAAGAACGGGGCGACCAACGGGGTAGCCGCCGTCGGCTCTTCGACAATGGTCCAGTCCAGGTTGATATCGCCGCTGTTGTCAATCTGGAAGCTTTGCGTCACCGTGGTGTTGGGGGCCTGGGTGGAGGACAACGCCGGCGGGCTGACAGAGATGTCGGCTACCCCCTGGACGGTTAGGGTCAGGGGCACAGTCACCAGGGGTTCGTCGGGGTCGTCGCTGTTGACACACAGACTGCCGGTGTAGTCGCCGGGCGTCAGGCCGGTGGAGTCAAAGACCACGCTGACTGGACTGGTCCCGCCTGACGGCGTCGTGCCCGAGGTGGGAGAGACGCTGGCCCAAGGGATGTCAGTGCCGCAGCCACTGCCACCACCAATTGTGCCCTGCAACTGGAAGACCAGGTCAGGCTGAGTGCCCACGAGACAGAGAGATGCCCGTGGACCCCAGGTGGTGCAGGGGGTGCCGAAGCCACCACCTGGATTTTGCCAGGCCGAGGGGCTGTTGGACTGGACTGTCCGCTCGGTCCAACCCCACTGGCCATTCGGGGTAAAGTCCATGTCGGCCTGGACCGAGACCCAGTAGGTTCCAGCCGAGAGGACGGCCGGGGAGGCCGACAGGTCAATGGTCAGGTCGCCGGCTGCGTCGGTGAAGGTCGTCAGGCCGTCGTAGAAGTAGAGTTGGGTACCGGGCAAGCCGGCGCTGTCGGCGTAGAAGTAGACGTTGACGAAGGGCGTCGGGCCGACGCCGTTGAAGTAGGCGCCGGGCACGAAGACGGTGTCAATGGTCCAGGAGCCGTCCAGGGCCGGGATGACAAAGTCATCGGCGGCCTGGTTATCGAAGGTTGCCAAGGCGATCTCAAACTCCTGGGAGGTGATGGAGTTGGCGCCAGGGAAATCGGTCTGGTCGTAGAGAATGACCGATGGGCTGGCGTCGGGCGCTCTAGCTGGGCCACCGGCCGGGCCGACCCGGTCGAGGCCGGGGTTGGGCTGGGGAGCGGCGGGGACATTGGACAGGCCACCGGGGGGCAGGCCGGCCAGGCTCAGCGATTCGCTAATGGTCCAGGTGAGGGTCGTGGTACCGGTATTGTCAATGTTCATCGTCTGAGTGACGACCTGGTTGGCGAGCTGGGTGCTTTGCAGTGAAGCCGGCGTCACGTCAATGTCCGGCTCGACGGGCTGGACGCAGATGTCGTCAAAGGAGTAGCCGTCGGTGGGGATACTGAAGTTGTCCAGCGACTGGAAGCGGATCAGGAAGCTGTTGACGTAGCTCATGCCCGCGCCGGCGACGGCCGCGTCCAGGTCCAGGATCACGTGCTGGTAACTGGCCGGGAAGTTGTTGAGGTTGACAATCTGGGCCCAGGTGGCGCCGCCGTCGTCGCTGATGAAGACGCCGTCCTCGGGGTTGTTTTCGTCGCCGTGCTCGAAGACCCAGAAGTCCAGCCCGACACCGGATTGGCCGAGCAGGTCTATGACCAGGGTGGCCGACTGGGTGGTGTTGCCGCCGCAGCCGTTGCAGTCGGTGTCAATGTCCAGGCCGAAGGCGCCAGAGTGGGGGAAGGCGGCGGTCACCTGGACCCGGCCGTTGGCCGCGCCGCTGCTGGTGGTCTGGGCAAACATGTAGGCCGGCAACGTGCCGCTCTCAAAGCCTTCGCAGACCGGGTAGCTGGCCGAAGGCTGCACGGTTACGCTGGCCGTATCGGTGGCTGCGGCTATATTGCTAAAGGTATCAAAGGCCGTCCAGGTGGCCGTATTGACGGTGGTAGCGGTAATGTTCGTCGTCTGGGTCAGAAAGGCGCTGGCGCCAGGGGCCAGGGTGTAGGGGAAGTCGTCCAGGATGGCGCCCAGCTCGCTGTCCACCAGGTCGTGATAGGTGAAGGTAATGGTGCCGGTGTTGGTCACTTCGTAGCAGTAGGTGACGTTGCTGCCGGGGGACACCATAATGTTGTTGGTGGCAGCGCAGACGTCCGGATCGGCGCCAACCGTCTTATCCAGGGCAATACTGGCTACACCGCCAGGTGGGGCGCAGGAGTAAACGGCCACGTCGTCAATAGCGTAACCGGTATATTGGACAGAGCCGTCGCTGTCGAAGTGGAAGAGAAGCTCAACGTTCTGGCCCAGGTAGGAGCTGATGTCGGCCCAATGTGTGCCCCAACCACCGCTTTGTTCAATGGTCACTGACGGGCTACCAACGGTCGTACGCGTACTTGGGCCGAGCCATTGCCAGAGCGTGGTCGGGTTGATCCCCCCCACCTGCTGCACGTTGACAGAGGCGTGGTCGAAGGTGGCCGTCTCAATGTGGTATTTCTGTGCCCAGGTCACGTAGGCCATGCCGACGTAGCCGCCGAGATTGATGTTGGGTGACAACAAGTTCTGATTGCTACTGGCGTTGTAGGTGTTGTCCAGGTCAGTCTTCCAGCAGTTGGCGCCGCTGTTGCAGGTGGTGATGGGCACAAAGCTGGGCAGGCCGCGTTCCCATTCGTCGGCCGCCCCGGAGTGGGTGAAGCTGCCGTCATCACTCTCAAAGTCGCTGGAGTAAACGGCTGTCAGAGTCGTGCCCCCAGGACAGGTTGGCGGCGGTTGCTGCTCGCACACGGTCAAGCCCCAGCCTTGTAGCGTGCCGCCATTGGCAGCCAGGTCGTCGCGAATGACCAGGCTCCAGGTGCCGCCGGCATCCTCGCCATCGCGCCAGTCCAGACGATAGCCCAGGCTGCCGCCACCCTCAGGTGTATTGACCATGCCGCGCACAACGGTGTAAAGCCCTATGGGAATGCCGGCCTCGTCATCCAGGCCCAGATCCATGGTAACCTGGGTGGATGCGCCGATATCGGTGAACAGGCCGTTATTGTTGCCGGCCGGCGATATCAAGATAACGTCCAGGTCAGGCATATTGGTATGGGTCAGAGTAATGCTGGCGTCCAGGTCGGCAATCCGCGGGTTGCCGGGAATTGTCAGCGTGGAAGTGATGACAGCCGGGCCAGTGGGGATGGTCTGGGGGACGTCGGTGCTGGTGTAGGTGGTGCAATTGGGCTGGGCGGCGGCCGGGCGGACGCTGACGCTGAGATGGTAAGTGCCGGAGGTGGTTGCCGCCAGAGGGTCGTAGACCAGGACGATATAAGTCCCAGCCTGCTGGGCGGTCATAAAGAAGGCCTCGGAGTCAGGCGTGGCTGTGCCGGCGTCATTGACGACCAAGAAAAAGTTGTTGAACAGTCCTAACCCGGTCGAGCCATTCCACTCGACGGTATCGCGCTCCGGGTCCAGGTCCAGGCCGATGTAGACAGTGTCGCCAGCGCTCAGGCTCAACGAGTACAGGTCAACGTCGGTAGTGGCAGTAATTTCGCCGGCGATCCAGCCGGAGACGGGAAGGGGCTGGGGGGTGGCGTCGTTTGGTTCAATTTCGGCTGTTGGCGCGCCACTCTGGACACGCAGGTGCAGGTGGTAGGGGCGAATCTGGCTGGTGCCGTTCTCACGAACGCGGAGGTAATAAGTGCCGGCCGAGGGGATGACGGCGCCAGCGATGGTGGACGAGGTGCTGCCGAAGCTACCGTCGTCGAGATCCGTTTCAATAATTGTCGTGCCGTCGGAGGCGTAGAGGTCCAGGATGCTGTTGAGGGAAGAAGCGGTAAAGCTGGTCATAACGGCGGCGTAGACCCGGTCGCCGGCGGCGGCGGTGAAGGAGTAGAAGTCTACGTCGCTGCCGGGAAAGTTGTAGCCCAGAGCGACGAGGTCGCTGCCAACCAGAGGGGTAGCCGTGCCGGCGGTGCCGTTGGGCTCCACTTCAGTCTGAAAATCCTGGCCGAGCGGTGCCAGGGGCGCCAGGTTGGTGGCATCTATCGTTTTCAACCCGGCCGGAGCCGGTAGTTCGATCAGCTCCTGGCCCGGGCCAGGATCGGCCGGTTGCTTGCCGTCCGATTGGGCGGCGGCAACCCGGGCTAACAGGAAAATGAACAGGGGGAAGAGGAGAACAACCAGAAGAGAAACCAGACGTCGCGAATTCACTTAACCCTCCGATACTTTGCTGCCACGCAGGCAGACTAAACAGGGGACCCACACTGGGCGCCGTTCCTGCTGGCTCCGCCGGCCGTTGGGGGCGTAGCAGGAGAAAGACGCTTACGGTGGGGGAAATTAACCAACGTACAACTGGATGCTTGCCACGAACGATCCTATTTTAATGTGGCGCTCATTTTTGTCAAATGCCCAGGTTGCCGATATGATCGATTTTCCAACACTCTCTTGGGGTCGTGCTTTGCCTGCTAAAGGTTCTCTATGAACAAAGGAAACGGTTCGTTAGCCGTGTGGGTTATTGTTGTGGTAACCTGCTTTGTTGGGACAGCACTTTTCAATATCACAGTCCTGGATGATTCAACGAGCATCGCGGTATGTAGTGCAGCAGGTCTTATAGTTACAACGCTTTTGATACAACTCCTACTTGACCGGAATGGCAAGCGATCTGGCAAATGATGAGGTAACTATGCCCTCTGTAAGTATCTACAAAAATGGACTATTAGTAGTTTCAAAAGAATTTAGTGAGGCTTTTTATGTTTCCGATAGCATAGTACAAGAAGGGGTACTTTACTGGAAGACTTTTCAAGAAGAAACCTGGAAAACAGAAAGCGAAGGTTCAATTCTAGATTCACTAGAGAGGTCAGGAGTACCACGTCATATATGGCTTCACAGGAATCCCGAAGGCTATTCTGCTCATTTTAGAGTGAAGTTGGTTCGTCCTGAATGGACCTTGAAAATAATGGGGATTGAGTGCGAAAGGGGTTCTTATTTGGGATTCGATATACTTTGGCCTCAGATCAGCCTGATTTATCAAGATTACGCCTTTGAGTTTTCATTTTCTGAAGAGGAGATAGGAGTAGTGGGCAGTGAAAATGTAAGGCTGCCCGCCCCTTTGGTTCCTTATAAATAGAGAAATGACATCCAGAATAGTAAACTCAAGACAAAAAGCAGTCTGGTTTTTTATGCTGTTTTGGACAGCACTCTTACTGTCTGGTTGCCAGGCGCAAAACAACAGTGGCCTAGAGTTAATTACGAGTGAAAGCAATTGGTATGGGCTGCCAACCTGGTATCCGGATGGTAGTAAGATGCTTTATCGGTCGAAAATAGACAGCGACCATTTTGTGGCTCTAGACCTGGAAAGTGGAGTTGAAGAAGATCTGCCAATTCCTATGGAAGGCTACGAAGGTATTGCTGCCATGGATTGGATCAGTAATACGTCATTGGCGTACGTGGCTTTTCCTTCCAGTAAAACACCCAGCGCGCTCATCGTCCATGATTTTAGCCAGGGAAGTGACCAAATTCTTTTCTCGTCGCAGGAAAAGATCTACGATATGTGTTGGAGCCAGATTGAAGAGGCGTTTATTTTCCTCATGAGGAAGCCTGTTCCAACCGACCCTACCGTGTACGGTAACAGTGTCATGAAATACTTGCCGGAAAATGCGACCTTTTCAACCTTATTTCAGGCGCGCGAAGACCGTTTTATTACCGACATTACCTGTAGCCCAGACGGCGATCAAGTGGCCGTTCTGGAACGGGAGGGTGACTCGACAGGCTACATTACCAGGCTGTATATCGCTACCACGCGCTATATTAGCAAACGGTTAATATTTGAATCGTCTAGAACACGGCTAGATGAACCATCCTGGTCGCCGGATGGCCAATGGATGATCTTTCGAACGATAGATGGGGTCTCGAAACGAGCCCCGCGAGGCATTATGCTGATAGCGGCCGATGGCTCGGAAACTCGCCGTGTAGACGTGCCCTGGCCTGGTGCGGCACCGGCAAATATAGCTTGGTCCCCTATTGGCAACACGTTGCTGACTCGAGTCGCAAGCGGCTTAGGTATCAACAGTTACAAGTTGTACTTATTTGACTTATCGCCCTGGTTGGATGAAGGCGCTAGTGACGGGTAAGTCAGGTTATTAACCTCGTGGTTGGACGGCTGCTTCTCCTGGTTGCTCTGATCAGCGCCGGCACCCTATTAACGCTCACAGCCTTTGTCGGAACACACTCCTTAGCTATGCCTATCCCCCCGGCGCAAACGCCGGCCGGCTTCCAGGAAGTGGCCCTGGTCGGCCAGGTGGGCGGCCGTGTACAGGCGGTGGCTGTAAGTGGGCCGTACGCCTACGTGGGCGTCGGACCTCGGCTGGTCGTCTTTGACGTGAGTGACCCGTCCGAGCCCACGGTGGCCGGCCGGTCTGAGGTCTTGCCTGACGTCGTTCGTGACCTGAAGGTAGTAGGGAACTATGCCTATATGGTGGGAGGGTACGGCGATTTTCGGGTGATAGATGTGAGTGACCCGGCCGCTCCCTTAGAAGTCGGTACGGTTAGCACGGCAGCTTTCCCGGTGGCCCTGGACGTGGCCGGGAATTACGCCTACGTGGCCGACAGAGGCTATGGCCTGCGGGTCATTGACGTATCCGATCCCACCGCCCCTCTGGAAGTCGGCCTTTATAACCCGACAGAACTGATTGAAGACGCCGTTGTAGCTGGCAACTACGCTTACGCTTTTGGCCACTACGCGCCTAATCGTACTCTGCATATTCTAGATCTGACTGACCCGGCGAACCCGGCCGAGGTTACTGTCAATGACCTTCCTGGGCTTCCCGTCCAGGCGGTTGTTGCTGGGAACTACCTCTATCTCGCTTTTGTCACGTTGGGATTGCGAATTTTTGATATTAGCGATCCTACTTTCCCCACTGAGGTGGGCGCTTTTACAGCAGTCGAATTCACCTCGGACGTTGCTATCGTGGGCGACTACGCTTACCTGGCCGCCAGCGACGATGGGCTGCGAATTGTCAATGTGGCTGACCCGACGACCCCCTTCGAGACAGGCTTCGCCGTTGTAGAGAACGGTGCGGGCATCCTGGCCGCGGCCGCCAACGTAGCCTACGTCGTCGCCGTGGACAGTAATATCCACTTCTTCGACGTGACGAACCCCTATGCGCCGGCCGAAGTTGGCTTTCACAGCGAAACAGGGGATGTTTGGGATGTCGCCATCAGCGGAGAGTATGCCTTCGCTACGGCCGATCAGAACGGCCTGCGGGTCATAGACGTGAGCCAACTGACCGACCCGGTTGAGATTGGCTACCAGGATGCTATGACAGAGCCCCGGGGGATAGCCGTGTCTGGGACCTACGCTTACGTGGCCGAGCAGGAAAGCGGCCTGCACATCATGGATGTCTCTGACCCCAGCACTCCAGTCGAAGTGGGCTTTTACGAGGTATCAGGATATGCCGAGGCGGTGAGTATCTCCGGTACCCACGCCTACGTAGCCGACAGCGGCGGAGGAATGCGGATTGTAGACGTTGCCAACCCGGCGGCGCCGGTTGAAGTTGGCTTTTATCCAACGCCTGGGAGCGCCCGGGACGTGACGATCAAGGGAAATCTGGCCTATCTTGCGGCCGGTGGCATTCACATTGTGGACATATCTAATCCGGCCGTGCCGCAGCAGGTCAGCTTCTACGCCGCCAGTGGTTCGCCCTGGAGCCTAGTCGTGGTGGATGATTTTGTCTACGCCGCCAATGGATATGATGGCCTATGTATCGTGGACGTCTCTATCCCGGCTAATCCGGTAGAGATCGAATGTTACGACAACGATAGCCACGTGCGAGACGTGGCTGTGGCCGGGGATTACGCTTACGTCGCCTATGATTTTCTTGGCCTGCACGTCATTGACGTTTCTGACCCGGCCGTGCCGGTCGAAGTTGGCTACTACTACACGCCAAGTTATGCCTGGCGCGTTGCCGTACACGACGGCTACGTTTTCTTGACTGCCGGCTCAGGTGGCCTTCTTATCCTGCGCTACACCGGCGACGACCCCAAAATCTATCTGCCCTTTACCCCGCGAATGAATTAAGTTATTGCTGGTTGCCATGATTGGCGCCTGAATAACGCGAATCACGCAAATAGACGAATGACGCGAATTTTTTAAGGAATTCATTTGCGCCATTCGCTTATTCGGGCTATTCGCGATCTGTGGCTGGGGAGAGGGTGAGGGTGTGACGGGTGGCGGCCGCTACCTGGGCCTCGTCCCAGCTCATGGGATAGTAGTCGCCCTGGAGCCAGGGTTCGATCAGGTCGCCGTAGTGGGGGCTGGCGAGGTGGCCGGACTGGCCGGGGGGGTGGATGGCCAGGCTGTTGGCCAGGTGGCCCAGGTCTACAATCTGGCGGTAGGAGACGGAGAAGGCGTTGTTTTCGTAGCCCTGGCCAGGGGCTATGGCCGTTTGGGTGATGGTGTTGGTGTCGCCCCCGATGGGCCGCGGCCCCTGGTTGAAGACCTGGTCCAGCGGCGGCAGGAGGCCCATCGCGTGGGGGAAGCGGACCTGGTGGAGCCGGCCCCAGTGCCAGCGGCGGGGGTCGTCGCCCAGGAGGCGGCGCAGTTCGACCGTGGTCTGGGCCAGGCAGCGGAGGAGGATGGCCTGGCGGCCGGTGCGGCCGGGCAGCCAGGCGGTTTGCGGATTGTCCAGCAGGCGCAGGAGGGTGACGGTCCAGTAGCCGTAAAATTCGCTGATGGGATAGAGCAGGGGGTGCGGCCCCTGGCCCAGTAGTTCCAAGGCCAGCTCGCGGCCAAGGTTAGGCTCAAGAATGGTCCGGGACAGGCAGGCCAGGAAGATTTCGTAAACGGCCCCGCCGGCGCTGCCAGCTCCCAGCCAGCCGTCCCATTGGCGGAGCAGATCCAGGCTGAGGGCGGCGTCGGGGTCTTCCGGTTCCAGGCTGGCCAGCCGCTCGACCAGCTCGCGGCCGGGGATGGAGTAGAAATCGAGGTGGAAGCGGCGGCAGTCCTCCAGAGAGATTTTTTCCTGGGCCGTGATTAACTGCTCCAGGCGGCGGGCGCGGTAGCCGTTCATCCAGACCGAGCCCAGGTAATGGGGGTAATCGTCGCCAATGATGCGGTGGTTGGCGGTGACCAGAAAACCCTGGGCCGGGTTGAGGGCGTGGGGCATCTCTTCAAAGGGGATGACGCCGGTCCATTCGTATTCGCCGGTCCAGCCGGGAGCGGGGACCAGCCCCTGCCCTTTGGCCCGGACCGGCAGGCGGCCGGAGACGTAGTAGCCGATGTTGTCTGAAGTGTCGGCGTAGATCAGGTTGAGGGAGGGGCTTTCGATGCGGCGGACGGCGGCGACAAAGTCGTCCCAGTGGCGGGCCTGGTTGAGCAGGGCGAAGCCGTCGAAGGTTTCGTAAGGGTGGAGGGCGGTGGCGCTGAGGGCCAGGGCCAGGTTGGGGCCGGGTTCCAGGCCACCGGCCAGGGCGCTGCTGATGAGGGGGCCGTGGTGGGTGACGACGACGCGCTCGACGTGGTCCGGCCGGCCTTTGATCTGGATGCGTTCTTCAAACAGTTGGGCGGTCCGCCACTGGCCCTGGAATTCGTAGCGGGTGGGATCGGCCGGGTCGAGCTTTTCGACGAACAGGTCTTCGCAGTCGGCAAAGGAGAGGGTGGCGCCCCAGGCGATGTGGTCGTTGTGGCCGACAAGGACGTAGGGAACGCCGGCCTGGGAGACGCCGGCGACGTGGAGGGCCGGCTCGTTCTGGCCAGCTTCCGAGCGCAGGTGGAGGTAATACCAGAGGCCGGGGCTGGTGAGCGGCAGGTGGGGGTCGTTGCATAAGATGGCGTGGCCGGTGGCGCTGCGGCGGGGGGAGATGACCCAGCCGTTGCTGCCCCGGCCGCCGCCCTCGGCGCCCCGGCCGAGGAAGGGGCCGGCGGCGGCCCGGAGCATACCGTCCGGTTCCAGGCGGTTGAACTGGATGCCCTGGGGCAGGGTGAGGGGGTTGCGCTCCGGGTAGCGGGGTTCCAATTCGGCGGCCAGCTCAGGGCCGACTTTTTCGACCAGCCTGGCCCGGGCCAATTCGCCGGCCCAGCCGTAGGAAAGTGTCCAGGCCAGCATCCGGCCGAAAGTCAGGGAATCGAGCGGGTCCCAGGGTTCCGGCCGGTGGCGGAGCAAGGCAAATTCCACCGGCAGCTTGGGGTTTTGGGCCAGGTAGGCGTTGACGCCGGCGCTATAGGCGAGGGCGTCGTGGCGGACCAGGTCGCCGGTGGTGTCCCAGGCGGCCCTGGCCAGCCGGCCGAAGCCCAGGGTGCGGGTGAGGCGGTCGGTTTCCAGGGCGATTTCACCGAGGAGGGCGGAAAGGCGGCCGCTGGCCGCCCGGCGGTTTAGCTCCATCTGCCACAGGCGGTCCTGGGCGTGGACAAAGCCCTGGGCAAAGAAGAGGTCGTGGCGGTTGGCGGCGTGGATGTGGGGGATGCCCCAGCGGTCGCGCCGGATGACGACCTCGCGTTTGAGGCCGGGCAGGTAGAGGCGGCCGCTGACCTGGGGCAGGCGGTTGCGGCTCATGTAGAGCAGGGTGGGTTTTAGACAGGCGGCGGTGAGGCGGTGGAGGAGGTTCATAGTGTTTGCGAGTGGGCGAGTGGCGACCAAGGGTCGCTGCGAGTATGCGAGTGGGCGGGTTGCCTTTTTACTTGCCTCCTTGTCGCTTACTTGCCCCTGCTGTTTGCTTACTGGCCCGGTTGTCGTTGTTTGGCTCGCCAGGCGTGTAGTTGTTCCTGGACCCACCTGGCATCGGCCGGGCGCAGGCGCGGTGGGGGTACGTCGCCAGAATAGTCCATCACTTCGGCGTAATGAGCGCGCCGGAACATTTCCTCGAAGGCAGCCTGCAAGCGCAGGGGGACATCTCCATGCCAGGAAATGGTGAGGACATAGTCCTATTTTATCGCCAATGGGCGCTGTTGGCACGCGGGGGGGGCAGGGGGGCAGGGGGCAGGTGGCAGGTAGGCAAGTGGCAGGTAGACAGGGTTTTAGACTTGCAGCGACTCCTGGCTGTCACTCAATCCTTATTGGGGGCAGAGGGGGGTGGCGGTGCAGGTGGGGACGGGCGGGGCGCAGGCGTAGTTGACGGACAGACCCAGGTAGGGGGAGGGGTCCAGGGTGTTGTCGAATTGGAGTTCGTTGCGGTAGCCGCCCCGGCCGTCGTCGAGGACGATGGAGAAGTGGAGGTGGACGCCGACCGGCCGGAGGGGGTTGCCGCTGTAGTTGCCGGTGTAGCCAAGGAGTGTGCCCTGCTCAACGAACAGTTCGTGCGTGCCGGGCGGGAAGGTGGCCTCGATGGTGTCGTTTTGGCCGGATTGGCCGGCCATGTGGGTGTAGTAGAGCCAGACCTGGCGGCCGGGACTGAGCGGATCGTCGGGCAGGCGCTGGATGAGAGTGCTGCGCCACTCTGCCTCGCGGGTAATGTAGCCGTCGTAGGCGGCGTAGACGGGGGTCTGGCCGGGCCCGGTGGGGCTGAAGATGTCTATGCCCTGGTGCGGCCGGGACTCAGAATAGGGACCGCGCGGGTCGCCATAGAGCAGGCCGATGTAGCCTTCGGCCGGGAGGATGAAGGGCGCGCCGGGGCAGGCCTCTTTTTGGACGGCGAGGAGTTCCTGTCGCTCTTCCTGGCTACCCTGCCACCATTGGATAAAGCGCTGGTTGCGAGGGTCGCGCAGACTGAGGGCCAGGCGAACGGCCAGATAGCCGCCGCCAAGGGCGAGGAGGAGCAGGAGGGCCAGGAGTATCCGGCGGCGGTGGCGAGGCATGGGGTGTTAGTATACTTGACAAGGTGACAGGCTAACCGAAGCGGTTAGCTCGGTGACAAGGCGGAGGTGTGAACGACCGGCCGGTAGCCCTGGGCCAGGGTGCGGACGATGGAGGGTGGGGTGAGGAGTTGGACCGGGCGGGTGGCCGGAAGGGGGATGGGTGGCTCGTAGCCAGAGGGGGTCCAGGGGAGGAGGCGGTTGTCCCAGAGCAGGTAATAACGGCCGTCACCGTCGAGCCTGATAAAAGCGCCGGAAGGTAGGGCCTCCAGGGTCGCCGGGGTGGTGGTTTTTTGCCGCCCAGGGCCAAGGCGCTCACGGTGCAGCGCGGCGTCAAGGAGAGGGGCGGACGGCCGGGCTGTCCCGGCTAATTCAGGGTTGGCGGCGGCCCACAGGGCCAGGAATTCGTTAAAACGAGAGCGCAGGCATTCGGCGCACGGACGGTGGCCGGCAGACAGGGCGGTGGCTTCGTCGAGGAAGAAGAGGGCGGTGTAGCGGCCGGGGGGCATGACCGGCCGGCGGCGATTTTTGAACGAGGTCAGGCAGAGGATCCAGCGCCGGTTGGCGTACGGCCGAACGATTTCTTCGCGATTGTTGTGCAGGCAACCCCGGTTGCCCATGAAGTCGCCTCGGGCTGACGTGACAATGATGTCGCTAAAGGGGGTGACGCGGTTTTGTCTAGGCATAGAGTCGGTGGGGATTAGCCGGCCATTTTCGTCAAACAGGCGCAGCCAGGTGGCCTGTTCTTGCTGGAAGAGCTCTGCCCAGGTCCTGATCCAGGCCGCCAGCTCGGCGCTCCACAGCCGGCCGCTCATTTTGTGTCCTCGTAGTGACCAGCGTCTGTTGCTAACCAGTATAGCACACGTGTACTTTTCCGTGAAAATAAACACCTTCTGTGTTTACCAGGTAATAGACGGGAGTTAGCGGGTATAGTACATTAAGTAAAGGGCACTGGGTCGCGCGATTTTGTGAATCAGATGGGTGGACGATTTTGCAAATCGTTCACCATTGAAGTATGCGCGCAGGGAGGTCAGAAAAGATGGTCCAGTTGAGGTGGTACTTGTTGCTAGGGGTGTTGATAATGGGGTTGGTGGCAGGTGGCAAGTGGCAAGTGGCAGGTGGCGGAGTCGGCAGCGTTGGGCCGCCCAACTCCGCCAACTCCGGGCAAGGGGCAGGTGGGGGTACGGTCTACAACGGTAGTCCTGGCAATTACCTCAGTTTTTTAAGCCTGCTGCAGCCGGGGGATACGCTGTTGCTGGCGGCCGGGACGTATACCGATGGGCTGCCGATCTACGATATGAACGGCCTGCCGGGCGCGCCGATTGTGATTGCCGGGCCGGCGGCCGGGCCACGGGCCGTTTTTCTGGCCGACCCCTGTATTTGTTATAACACTATCGGCATCCAGGATTCCAGCTACGTGGCTATTTATAACCTGGAACTGGATGGCCAGGACCTGGCGGATGTGGACGCGGTGAAGGCGGAGGGGGACCAGAACGTCAATTGGGCGCACCACATTACGTTGGAGAACCTAACTATTCACGACCACGACGCGAACCAACAGACGGTCGGCATCTCGACCAAGATCCCGGCCTGGGAGTGGGTGATCCGGGCCAATATCATTGACAGCGCCGGGACGGGGCTGTATCTGGGCAACTCGGACGGGAACGCGCCGTTTATTGCCGGGCTGATCGAGGGGAACCTGGTGAAGGACACGATTGGCTACAATATGCAGATCAAGCACCAGAACCCCCGGCCGGCCATCCCCGGCATTCCGACCGGGGACAACGTGACGATTATCCGCCACAACGTCTTCAGCAAGGCCAACAACGCAGCGACGGGGAGCGACGCCCGGCCGAACCTGTTGGTGGGCCACTGGCCGCTGAGCGGGCCGGGCAGCGATGACGTGTACCTGATTTACAGCAATTTCTTTTACGAGGAGCCGACGCCGGAGGCGCTGTTCCAGGGGACGGGTAACGTGGCGCTGTACGACAATTTGTTCGTCTCGAGCGACGGGGACGCGGTGGCCATCCAACCGCACGAGGGAGGCGACCCACAGTTGATCCGGGTGTTTAATAATACGGTGGTGGCGGCCGTAACGGGGATTCGCATTACCGGAGGGAGCGGCGGCTACCAGCAAAATGTGATCGGCAACGCGGTTTTTGCGGCCACGCCGCTGCAAGGGGGGA
The DNA here is from genome assembly GCA_022616275.1 of Chloroflexota bacterium. Lineage (GTDB taxonomy): Bacteria > Chloroflexota > Anaerolineae > Promineifilales > Promineifilaceae. The sequence continues at coordinate 18,587 of JAKEFB010000134.1, read as the reverse complement.
CGCAGTTGCAGAACGTGACGGACAGTTACGCCAACGCGGACAATTACCTGGCCGACCCCTATGCCGCGCCCGGCCAACTGGACCTTTACCCGCTGGTAGGTCCGCTGACCGGGCCACCACTGGACACCAGCTCGTTTAACACGTTCCAGGACTGGAACCGGGACTTTAACTGGGAGACGCACAACGGCACGTTCCGGGGAGCGTACGCCGGCGAGGGGCAGAACCCCGGCTGGCTACTGCAACTGGCCCGAAAGCCGCTGCCGACGGTTGAGTTTACAGAGTTTCTTTATCTGCCGATAATCATCCGTTAAGATAGCCGCCCGCCGACGGTTGAAACCGCCGGCTAGTAACGCAAAGTGCGTTAAAACGCACTGGAGCAACCAGCTTGGAGCGGGCCGAACCTTTACCGGAACGGAAAAGGCGCGGCAGGCGGCCGAAGATGGGGTTGCCCGCCTGCGCAACGAACTGGAACAGTTGCGCAGGTGGGCAACCCAAGTAAAAGTTACCCGTTCCGGGCCAGCTTGCCTTTGCGTTTGGCGTAGCGCTCGGCCTGGGCGAAGGTCCATAGACCGGCGGGGACGGTGACCAGGGCCAGGGCCAGGGCCGGCCAGATGAAAGGCCACAGCTCGGCCAGTGACGCTCCTTCGATCAGGGCGGCGCGGACGCCTTCGAGGACGTACCAGGCGGGCGAGATGACGGACATGGCTTCCAGCGCGCGGGGCAGCACTTCCACCGGGTAGTAAACGCCGGAGATGAGCAGCAGGGTAGCGACGATGATGTGGGTCATCTGGGCGCCACGCTCGGGGAAGAGTAGGGGCAGGACTGCGCCGACGACGCCAATGCCGACAAAGGAGAAGCTGCCGGCCAGCAGGACAATGGCGCCGCCGAGCAGGTTGGCGTTGCTCAGGTCCAAGTCGAACAGAAAGGTCGTGGCAGCCAGGATGACGCCGGTGAAGATGATGCTGTAAAGGACGGCGAAAGCGGTGTGGCCAACCATGTGAATGATGCGGGGGACAGGGGCCATCAGGGTGTATTCAATGGTGCCTTCCCAACGCTCAATGCTAATTACCTCCGTTATCCAGTGGAAAATGCTGGACAGGTAGCGCCAGACCAGGGTCCCGATGAGCAGGTAGAGGACCAGGTAGCGGCCGTCTACGGCCACGCTGTTGCCGGTCAGCACTTCCATGCCCAGACCAATGTAGCTGACGGCCAGGCTGTCGGCAATGGAGTAGGCCAACCAGACCATTTCCCAGGCCCAGTAGCGTTTGATGAGGTGATAGTTTCGTTCAAAAAATGCGTAAGAGGCGCGTAGTTGTCGTGTAGCGACGGTCATGGTGTTCTCCTGAAAGAAGTGATGAGCAATGAGCAATGAGCAATGAGCGATGAGCGATGAGTTGAAAGGCCAGTCGTTGCTCATTACTTGCGATTGGCAAAGGCAATCGTCACTCATTGCTCATTGCTTATATTGGTTCATCGGTTTCGGATATTAGTTTCTTGCCTGTGAGTTCCAGGAATACTTCCTCGAGCGTTGGCTCGTGGCCGGCCAACGAAGCGTTAGCTCCGGCCAACGAAGCGTTGGCTTGGCGGGGGGCCAGGGCTTTCAGGTTCTGGGGGGTGTCCAGGGCGACGACCCGGCCGCTGTCCATGATGGCGATGCGGTCACACAATTGTTCGGCCTCGACCATATCGTGGGTGGTCAGCAGAATGGTGGTGCCATGCACGTCCCGCAGCTCACGGACGAAGGTCTGCACCTCGCGCTTGGAACGTGGGTCCAACCCGGTGGTCGGCTCGTCGAGGAGCAGGAGAATGGGCGAGCTGAGCAGCGCCCGGGCAATGGCGACTTTCTGCTGCATGCCCCGGGACATCTCTTCCATCGGCCGGTTGACGTTCTTGTCGGGGATGGCCAGCCGCTTGAGAATGCGCTGAACTTGCTGGCGAATCTCGTCGCCGCTGACACCGTAGAGCCGCGCTCCGTAAAGCAGGTTCTCCATCGGCGATAGCTTCTTGAAGAAAGACGCTTCGACGGAAACGCGGTTAATCATTCGCTGAGCGGCCATTGGCTGGCGAACCACATCGTGGCCGAAGACGGTAATGCGGCCTTCGTCGGGGATGAGCAGGGTGGCGATGAGCCGGATGAGAGTGGACTTGCCGCCACCGTTAGGGCCGAGGACGCCAAAGATCTCGCCCCGACGCACCTCGAAGGAGACGTGGTCAACGGCCACAGTCGGGCTGCGGCCGTTGCCGTTCCCGTTGGACTCGTTGCTGCCATTGGCGCCGTTTTTCCGAAGAGGCCACTGTAGGCGTGATTGCTGGCCAAATACCTTATAAGCGCCATCAACGCTGATGGCTATGTTGTCTGCCTGGTTCATCTTCTAGTTCTCCTTAAGCTGACAGCTATCAGCTATTAGCTATTAGCTGTCAGCTCTTTCATTGAGCGACTGGGTGGTCAGTTCTTTACCCGGCCGTAGTTCTTTTTCGTAAAGGTCAAACTGGCGGGCGACGTGCATCCCGGCTTTTTGATAGAGCCGGGTAGCCCCGGTCAGGCTGCCGGCGTCTACACCCAGGCCGACGCGGGCCTTGCCACGCCGGTAAAACTCGCCAAAGCTGTACTGGAGCAGAGCCAGGCCCAGCCCCTGCCGCCGCCACGGCCGGCGCACGCCGAGCGTACCGACCCAGCCCATGTCCGGGTCTTCTTCCCGATGGGCATGGCACAGGGAGACCCCGGCGATTTCTTCGCCGTCCATGGCCAGGAACCAGAGGGAGGGGTCGAAATGTTCGTCCTGACGCATGAAGTGCTGCCAGCGCTCAAACTCTTCCTCGAACGGCTGGGGGAGGTAGCCCCAATGGTCCTGGAAGGAATCGCGCACAGCATGAACGATGGCGCGCAATTCGGCCTCATCGCGCATCGGCCGAACGGTGACGCCAGCCGGCCATTGCGGAGCAGGAGGCGACGTGTCCAACTCTATTTTCATGGTCCAGGAGTGGCGGATAAGCTGCATACCCTGATCGCTCAACAGGCGATGGCCCGGCCGGTTGTGGTTGTGGTTCCCGGCCTGCATGACGACACGGCTGCCGGCCGGGGCGCGCTCGATTGCCTGGCGGGAACGCTGCTCGGCCCACTCCATGAGGTAACTGCCGATACCCAGCCCTTCATAATCCGGGTGGACCCGGCCCCAGACCCAGATGCGGACCGATGGGTTGGCGTTGTCCCAGACTTCGATATAGCCAACGAGTTGCCCTTCCGGGGTAAACACGAGGCGGGTCGTTGTCGCCAGGTCAAATGTAGGCAACAGCCATTCGCTGCGGATATGCTCCAGGGAAACCTCCGGGTCGCCGCAGGCCTTAAACAGCTCGTAGGCGGCTTCCAGGTCGCCCATTTCGGCCGGGCGGACGATGAAGTCTTGTTCGATATTGGGGGTGTAGGTGCGTTCTAGTAACATGGTTGTTCTCCTCGTTTGGTAGTTCAGTAATTGAGTAATTAAGTAATTCAGTAATTGGTTATTGGTTATTGGTTATTGGGACGACGCCGAGGCGGGCGAGTTCGGCCGGGAGGTCCAGGGACGGGCTGAAGTGAATGGCAATCATGCCGACGTGGCGGGCGGCGGCGACGTTGTCGGCGCTGTCGTCAATGAAGACCGCCTCGGCCGGTTCGCGGCCCAACCGTTCGAGCGTTAGCCGGTAGATTTGGGGGTTGGGCTTCATCAGCTTTTCTTCGGCCGAACAGACGATCAGGTCAAAGGCATCGGCAATGGCGAAAAACTCGGTCAGGTTGCGACGCAGGTTGTCGGTGGCGTTGCTGATGATAGCCGTCTGGTAGCGCGGCCGGAGCGAGCGGATGTAAGCTATCAGCCCTTCGTCTAATACGTCGCCGGCCCAAAAATCGCGACGGAAGTTGGCCAGTTCTTCGGGTGACAAGGCTAATCGCCGGCCGACCCACTGCCACAACTGATCGCTGGTAATTTCACCGCCTTGGGCGCGGGTACCCATTTCGCCACTGAAGACGATCACTTCGGTTTCCCGATCGGCCAGGCCGAGCCGCTCTTCCCACTGGCGGCGGTGGCGGCGGTCGGGGGTGCGGACGAGAACGCCGCCCACGTCGAAAATGACTGCATGGATCATCAAGACCTCCGGTAGGTAATTGGGTCATTGGGTACTTGAGTAATTAGGTAATTACTCAAGTACCACCGTACCAGGTGGCCTGCGTCCTTTTGTCGAGGGGGAAAGAGGGGGAAAAGAAAAGGGCCACAGGCATCTGGTGGTGCGCTGCGGCCCTTGAAGCTGCTAATTTATGTCAAATCAGTTCCAGGCAGCAGACGCATTACGGCAAGGCACGGCCGAACCCACGCCAATGCGGGTGTTCTTGTTGTGACGAATCCGGTTGCCGAAAATCATCTGCATCTCCAAAATCCTGAATGAGGCTTCTTATGCCAGCGGACACTGTAGCATAAAGGTGGGGAGCATGTCAAGCCTTTATGAGGACCAATTTGTGAAAATAGGAAAACAGGTTAGTCCTCACTGAAGATCCAGCGAGTTGCACTGCCAACAAGGTCGTCACTAAAGGCAAATGCGACCTGGGGGTGAATGGCAAAGACCGGTCCCTCGTTCCCGTGCTCATCATGTACCCCTTCCTGGGTTGGCTCCATACTCCACTGATACTTCTGGCTGAAGGCGTCTGCAACTTGCCTGAGCAGTGCAGGATTAGTAACCCTCTCGGCAACACCTTCCAAGATGACCGGATCGTCCGCGTGTTCGGGGCAGACGACGCATCGTGGATTGACTGCCAGATTACGTGCCTTCCGCGAACGGCGGCCCGTGCTGAAGTAGAAGGTGTCGTCCAGCCAGACGCCCCACACAGGTGTCATGTGCGGCTGTCCATCCGGCCGTGTTGTCGCTATCCAGTAATTGAGAGCACGCGCCAGACGCTCGGTTGCCCAACTCCAAGGAAGTAATCCCTGGCCGCTCTGAGCGTCGAGAATACCGTAGTCAGGCATGTAGGGGCGGCTGGCCTTGGGCTCGACATGTCCATGTGTATCTTGCTGAGGTTTGATCATTGGTTATTCATCCAGGAGGATGACCGGTTCCTGGTAATAGCGGAGGCGGCTGCGGGCGAGCTTGTCTTCGAGGAAGTGGTTGAACCAGGCGCGTTTGGCAGCCAGGGGCTCGTCTTGCTTGAGGCGGGCCAGGTCGGCGTTGAGGCGGAGGATGCGGCCGGGGATGACGAAGCGGGTCAGGCCGGCCGGCAGCAGCTCGCTCCGACTGGCAACGTCGAAGACGGTCTCGGGCCTGAACTGGGGGAAGACGGCGACGGCGACCATGTCGGGGAACTGGCCCAACAGCCGGCCGAGGTCGGTGAGCAGCGTGCGCTCGACGCTACCCCACCCAGTGTAGGCGGCGACGAGGGTATTCATAACGGCCAGCCGGTCGGCGCCGGGTTGGGCCTGGGCCAGGGTGGCATTACCCTCGCGGTCGAGGAAGTAGCAGAGGGCGTCTTTTTCGCTGAAGGCGGTCTGGATCTGGCCGGCCGGCAGGGGGGTCAGGGTCAGGCCGTTGATCTGGCGCAGGTGGTCAAACAGCCCGGTGACCGGCCGCTCGCTGGAGATGGCGTGATACCAGGTGTGGAGGGCAAACTCCTGGCTGTGGGCCGGGACGACCTGGACGATAACGTAGGGATAGCCCAGGCGCTGGAGGGCAGTAAAACGGGTCGCGCCGTCGAGGACGATGTATTTGCCGTCCCAGTAGGTGACGACCGGCGGGTTGACCAGGCGGCCGTCTTCTTCCAGGCGGTCCATTAGCCGGGCGACGCGTTTGTCGTCAATTTGCTCGTGGGGGAGCACCTGTTCAATGGGGACCACTTCCAGGGAAAGGGTCTCGCTGGGCTGTTTGGTATGGAGAATAGCCACAACCTGGCGGGCTACGGCCACGGCCGCTTCCTGGGAGCGGTCGTCGCGGAAGGCAGTGACGTGGCTGGCGGCAATGACGTGGGGGTGCTGGCGCAGGGCGGCCGCGGGCCGGATTTCGCTGCCCTGGACCTTGGGGGCAAAGGTGGCCAGGGCGGCCCCGGCCAGCCGGTGGTTGTCCAGGGCTTCCAGGAGGGCGGTGTCGTTAACCAGGTCGGTGTGGGCGGTGTTGATCAGGAAGGCGGTGGGTTTCATCAGGGCCAGCTCGGCCGGGCCGATCAAGGTTTCCGTTTCGGCTTTGAAAGGGACATGAAGGCTGACGAAATCAGCTTCACGCAGTAAATCGGGGAGGTCGGTGACCGCGACGCCGGCGGCCAGGGCCAGCTCGGGAGTCAAGCGGGGCTGGTTGACCAGGACGCGCATATCAAAGGCCAGAGCGCGCTGGGCCACCTGCCGGCCGATCCGGCCGAAGCCAATGAGCCCCAGGGTCTTGCCGGCCAGCCCGCTGCCGGCCGGGTGATCTTGTTCCTGGGCGGCCCGGGCGGCCAGGGTGAGCATCAGGCTGAGGGTGTGTTCGGCGATGGCCACGGCGTTGCTGCTGGGGCTGTAGCTGACCTCAACACCCAGGGCACGGGCAGCACTGACGTCTATGTTGTCCAGCCGACTGCCAACGCAGCCGATGACCCGCAGCCGGTAGCCCTCTTCGACGACCTGGCCGGTGACGCGGGTGGCGTCACCGACGACCAGGGCATGGTAACGGCCGACGATGACCTGGAGGGCTTCTTCGCTAAGGCCAGCGCGTACCTCAACGTCGGCCGCCTGCCGCAGGATGGCCAGACCAGCTTCATCAATCGGATCACACACCAGGACCCGGCAACGTTCCTGGGGTGGCGCCTGGAGGGAGGTGGCCGGCCGGGCGGCGGGTTCTGGTGATTGGTCCTGACCTATTTCCAGGCGCAGGTTGAGGATGTCCACGTTGCCGCCGCTGAGGATGATGCCGACGCGCCGGCCCGGGGCCTGGTACTGGCCGGTGAACAGAGGGGCCAGGGCGACGGCGGCGCTGGGCTCGACGACAATTTTCAACCGCTGCCAGAGATATTTGAGGGTTTCGATAATCGCTTCCTCGCTGACGGTGGTCATGTCGTACACGTAGCGGCGCATGACGGCCAGGTTGCGCCGGCCGATGGCGCGAGTGCGCAGGCCGTCGGCAATGGTAGCCGGCACGTGGTCGAGGGTGTGGATTTCGCCGGAACGCCAGGAGTGGTTGGCGTCGGCTCCCAGGGCCGGCTCGACGCCGACGACGCGGCAATGGGGCGAGAGAGACGCGGCGGCGAGGGCGCAGCCACTGATCAGCCCGCCGCCGCCCACGGGGACAAACAACAGGTCCAATTCGCCCACTTCCTGGAACAGCTCCCAGGCGGCGGTGCCCTGGCCGGCGATGATGTCGTCGTTGTCGAAGGGGTGAACGAGGGTGTAGCCATGCTCGGCGATGAGGCGGCCGGTGACGGCCTCGCGTTCGATGGCCTGGCAGGGGATGATGCGAGCGCAGTAGGCGGCGGTGGCTTCGCGCTTGATGGCCGGGGCGTCTTCAGGCATGACGACGACGGCTTGCACACCCAGCAGCCGGGCGGCCAGGGCCAGTCCCTGGGCGTGGTTGCCGCTGGAGTGGGTGATGACGCCGGCGGCTTTTTCGGCCGGACTAAGCTGGCTGACGGCGTTGTAGGCGCCCCGAAACTTGAAAGCGCCGATACGCTGGAAGTTCTCGCATTTGAGGAAGACGTCCCGGCCGGTATGCTCGTTGAGCGAGCGGGAAGTCATGACCGGGGTGTAGGTGGCGATGCCGGCCAGACGGGCGGCCGCGGCAGCGACGTCGGAAGGCTGGGGGGAGGAGGCGGGAACAGGTTTCATAGCTGGAAGTTTGGCTTTTTGTGAGCTAAGTGTCAAGGGCTGCCTCAAGGTCAATCGCGAATCACGCGAATAGACGAATGACGCGAATCAATTAGAGAAATATTTGCGGTATTTGTTACATTCGGGTCATGCGTGATAAAAGTTTGCAGGTCTTATGGGTGGCTACAACTCTTTCACCATTTCGGTGCGGCGGAAGGTGGCGAAGTAGCCGGCTTGCTGGAAGCCGGGCCATTTGGGGTCGGCAGCGGGCAGGTTTTCAAGAATGGCGTCCTGGCTGGAATGACGCTGATGCATGAGGGCCAAAACGGCCGCGGCGACCTGGTCTGGCCGGCCGGTGGTCACTTCGACATTGATCCGGGTCAGTTGAATGATGCTGGCGTGGTAGCTGACCCAGCCCCGGCTGCCGTCCTGAAATTCCACGACCAGGGCGGTGAGGTTGCGGACGTTGCGCATGGATTCGGTTTCGTTGAGCCAGTTCGGCCGGTCGCGGCGGTGGGCCAGGAGGATCAGGGCTTCTTCGTGGCTGAGGGTCGTAGTCCGCGGCCAACTTTCTGGCCGCTGGCCAGGTTGTAGCCAGGCGAAGTGGGGGTCGGGCGGCCGGCGGGCGACGACTAACTCGCGGGTCTCGGTAAAACCGTTGTTGACAAAGAGATGGTAGGCGGGTTCGTTGCCTTGAATGACTTCCAGCCAGATGGTTTTTAAGCGGCGGGCGGCGGCTCCGGCCAGCAGGCCATCCATCAGGGCCTGGCCGGTGCCCCGGCGGCGGCCGGTGGGCAAAACGCCCAGGCGAGTGATCCAGCCACGGCCCTCGCGAACAGCCAACATGCCCAGGCCGAAGACGTCATCTCCTTCGACGGCCACGCAGGAAGCATTCAAGGCCACGTCGTAAACGTGGATGTACTCGCGCAGGCGGGCCACGTTCATGGGCATGGGCACAATGTAATCTTCGCGGGTCTGGTTGTAGGCTTCGGTGAGCTGCTCGATGGTGAATTGGTCGGCCGGTACAAGTTTCATAAGGCGTGGCACATTACGGGCGACCTTCTAGAAACTGCGCAATTTGTTGGGGAAAGGTTTTGACGTCTATTGGTTTCAGGAGACAACCGGCCAGGCCGTAGCGCCGGGCAATTTCCAGAGCCTGCTCCGGCGGCCAGGCGGTAATGGCCACCAGGGGAATGCCCTGGAGGGTGGGGAGTTGTTTCAGTAGCGTGACCACCGTCTGGCCGTCAATGTCCGGCAGGCCCATGTCAATGAGGATCAGGTCTGGTTCGGAAGCGAGGGCGGCCTGGATGCCCGATTCGCCATCGGCGGCATGCACCACCCGATAACCGTGTGCTTCCAGGATGCGCTCGACGAGTATTGTATTGGCCGGGTTGTCTTCAATGTGGAGAATGGTTTTCATGGCAGGTGACCTCGTTTCATCGGGGGAGTATCCCAAGTATATTTTACTTGATTTTTTTCCGACCAAGTCTTACAATCGCAGGTTATAGGGCAACAATTGAATAGCAGGGGTAACTGTTCCTCACGTGGCCGTGGCTTGAAGCCAGCCATAGTCGGAGACCGGCTACAGCCAGATTAAACAGTTACCAGCAGGGATTCAAAGCGCATGGACCTGGCCGCCAGGCCAGGTTGACGAGGTTGGAGGTTCTTCACTGCAAAGTGGAGCTAACGACCTTAGGGGCCTTGCCCCTAAGGTTTGGAAAATCGAGAGATCAGCGGATGCCTCCCAGGGTGACTACGCCCTGAGTTTCCCTCCAGAACAAGCGGCATGTTAAAGCGGCCCGGGTAACCGGCCGACAAAGCGTGCTGTGGTGGTCGCAGGCAACTGGAATCGTTGCCGGTGTTCTGAAGCTGGAGGGCGTACCTGAAATCAAAAATGAAGTGGCACGCCAAAGGCGTGCTTTTTTGTTTAAGAGTAAAAAGATGAATAATTTGTCCGTTTCTGATGGTTACCACCGCTACCACATTGAAACGAAAACAGCGCCGGACATTGTTGCCTGGCCCAGCCGTTTCAAGGTCAAGGTTAGCCGGGTGGGGCTGGCCCGGTTGCTGTTGAGCGAGTTGATCCATTACCGGGGCGACGTGGAAGTGATGCTCAGCCGGCCGTGCCTGTACGGGGTCTTTTCCGGGCCGGTGGGCGGGTTTATGCCGCGCTCGGAAAAATGTGTCGGCTGCCTGCGTTGTACGACGCAGTACCCGGAGTGGGTCCGGGTCGAGCCCAACCCGGAGCGGCAGCGGCTGGGCGATTCTTACTTTACGTTCCGCCACGTGAATGCTGTTGCCTACGAAGCAGAGTCGGGCCGGATCCCGGTGAAGGGGGCCGGCTACCGGGGCCGCTTTGGCGGGGAGGGCTGGGACGGCATGTGGACGGATATGTCGGAGATTGTCCGGCCGACCCGTGATGGCATTCACGGCCGAGAGTTTATCTCGACGGTGGTAGACATTGGCAGCAGGCTGAATTTTCTGGTTTTTGACGAGCGGGGGGAAGCGGCCGGAAAGACGCCGCAAACGTTCACGATTCCGCTGCCCCTCCTGTTTGACGCGCCAGCGCCAGCGGTGGCCACGCCAACCCTGTACCGGGTCATGGCCGAGGCGGCCGGGGAGATTGGCAGCCTGGCTATTTTGCCGGTTGAGGCGATCCTGGCCAACCAGTTGCGCGGCCCGCACCTGGCGCCCCTTTTCACGCCGGCCGAGGCCCGGCGGCTGATCTCTTTGCCTTTCAAACCGAAGATGGTGGTGATGGATGGTTGGGACGAGCAGCTTTACGAGGCCATCAGCCGCACTATGGCCGGGGTGACGGTGTGCCTGCGCCTGGATTTTACGGCCGGGGAGGAGCTGCTGCGCTACGCCGAGGCCGGGGTACGCGTTTTCCACCTGACGGCCAATTATCACGGCCGGGGCCGGGACGGCGCTTTTGTCTTTGACCTGATCCGGGCGGCGCACAAGACGTTTGTGCAGGCCGGCCGGCGAGACGAGGTAACGCTGCTGGGCAGCGGCGGCGTTGTTGCGGCCGAGCATGTGCCCAAGGCGATTATTGCCGGGCTGGACGCCGTGGCGCTGGATACGCCATTGCTGGTGGCTTTGCAGGCCCGTTTCAATGGTGAGTTCACGCACCGCCACGACGACCATTGCCAGTTGCCGGCCGGGCTGGACGTGGCCTGGGGCGTGCAGCGGCTGAAGAACCTGACGGCGGCCTGGCGCGACCAACTCCTGGAGGTGATGGGGGCGATGGGCCTGCGGGAGGTACGCCGGCTACGGGGCGAGATAGGGCGGGCGATGTTCCAGAAGGACCTGGAGCGAGAGGCGTTCGCCGGTATTGAAGGGTATGGGAGTTAGAATGGACGAGTTGAAGGTTATTAATCCGAATGTGACGCGTAAGAGCCGGGAGGCGTTGAGCCACGGGTTTGCTGTGTGGCCAACGTTGGAATATGGCCTGCCGCCAGCGATGGGCGATTTCCGTTGGACGGAGGAGTTGATTTTGTCTACCTGGCACATGGCCGGGACCGGCCGGCCGCCGGAGAACGGATTGGAGTACCGGGTTGGCCGGTCGGGGGGCGGATTTGACGTGTTGGACTTTAAATTTTTGCCCCAGGAACAGTGGACGCCGGAAACGAAGCCAATCAGCCTGGCGATTCCTTTGAACCGCCGGGGCGAGGGCCGGGAGATCGAGATTTCGGTGCCTTTTTACGGCGGCGGCATGTCTTATGGCTCGGTGAGTGAGCAGGTGATGGTGGCGCGGGCCAAGGCGGCCGAGGCCTGGAATACGTTTACCTGTACCGGGGAGGGTGGATACCCGCCGGGCCTGGTTCCTTACAAACACCGGGTGATTACGCAGGTGGCGACAGGGATGTTCGGCGTGCGGGAGGAAACGATCCAGTACGCGCCGATTGTGGAGTTTAAATACGCCCAGGGGGCCAAGCCGGGGCTGGGTGGCCACCTCCTGGGGGACAAGACGACGGCCACGGTGGCGGCTATCCGGGAAAGCGTACCGTGGGTGAGCCTCTTTTCGCCGTTCCCGTTCCACTCAGTGTACTCGGTGGAGGACCATCGCAAGCACGTAGATTGGATCAAGACGGTCAACCCTGCAGCCCTGGTTTCGGTGAAGGTCTCGACGCCACACGACGTGGATATGGTGGCCGTCGGCAGCTATTACGCCGGGGCGCACATCATTCACCTGGACGGCTCTTACGGCGGCACGGGCGCGGCGCCGGAGATTGCCAAGAAGAATATCGCCATGCCGGTCGAGTTTGCCATTCCCAAGGTACACGGTTACCTGGAGAGCGAAGGCATTCGCGACGAAGTGACGTTGATAGCCAGCGGCGGCGTGCGCACGGCTGACGACATGGCCAAGGCGATTGCCCTGGGGGCGGACGGCTGCGTGATCGGCACAGGCGACCTGGTGGCCCTGGGCTGCACGCGTTGTTCTAATTGTGAACGCGGCCGGGGCTGCCCGTTTGGCCTGACGACGACGGACCCGGAGCTGCAACTGCTGGTGGACCCGGAGTGGGGTATGGAGAGGATTAGTAACTATTACAATGCCCTGTCTGTCCAGTTGGAGGATATTCTCCGGCGGCTGGGGCTGACTTCGATTGGGGAGTTGCGCGGCCGGAGAGACCTGTTGGTGTATAAAGGCGAGTGAGCGGGTGGGCGAGTGGCGACCAAGGGTCGCTGCGAGTATGCAAGTTTGCAGGTTTGCAAGTGGGCAAGTTCACTCATTGCTCGTAGTGGATGGAGTTGGGCCGCCCAACTCCACCAACTGCGCTCATTACATTTTGAGGAACGATGATGATTTCTCGTCACGCGACAATTGAGAAGATATTGCGTTCGCGCTGGAGGCTGCGGCCGGATGGGGAGTGGCGGCCGGACGGACGGGACGAGGCGGCCGAAGGTGGCTGTGGCGTTATCGGCATGGCCTGTAGCGAAAAGATTGCCGGCCGCCATTTGCTGCAGGCGCTGGACCAGATGCGCAACCGGGGCAACGGCAAGGGCGGCGGGATTGCCGCCGTGGGACTGGTGGCCGAGGAGTTTGGCGTTAGCCAGGGGGTGCTGGAGAACGATTATCTGCTGGCCGTGGCTTACCTGGACCGTTCGTGCCGGGAGGAGGTCGAGCAGAAATATATTTACCCGACGTTTGAGATAGACCAGGCGCGCCGGGCGCCCAGCCTGCCTGATTACCGGGTGCTGACCCGACTGGAAGTGGAGCCGCCGGAGGTCTACCATTATTTTGTGCGGGTGAAGCGGGCCGTGTTTGACGCGTTCCAGCAGGCGCATGGCCTGGAGATGGACCGCCGGCAGGTGGAGGACGAGATTGTTTACCAGAACACAATGCGGCTGAACATGGAGTTTTACGCTTCCACCGGCCGGACACGAGCCTTTGTCCTCTCCCATGGCAAAAATCTGCTGGTCATGAAGATGGTCGGATATGGGGACGACGTGGTCCGTTATTACCAGTTGGAGGAGATGCAGGCGCACGTCTGGATTGGCCACCATCGCTACCCGACGAAGGGGCGGGTGTGGCACCCGGGCGGGGCGCATCCGTTTGTAGGGCTGAACGAGGCGCTGGTACACAACGGCGATTTTGCCAATTATGCTTCGATCAGTGAATACCTGGCGCAGCGGAACATTTACCAACTTTTCCTGACCGATACGGAGGTGTCGGTGCAGGTGTTTGATTTGCTACACCGGACGTACGGTTACCCACTTGAGTACGTGATTGAGGCGCTGGCGCCGACGACGGAGCGGGACTTTGCCATGTTGCCGGCCGATAAGCAGCGCATTTACGAGATGCTGCAGGTGACGCACATGCACAGCTCGCCAGACGGGCCGTGGTTTTTCCTCATCGCCCAGGCCGACCAGGAGCAGGACGCCCCGGTACATCGCCTGACCTGCATCACCGACACCTCGATGCTCCGGCCGCAGGTCTTTGCCTGGCAGCAGGTCGGCCCGGACGGGCCGGCCATTGGCTTTGCCGCGTCGGAGAAGCAGGCGATTGACGCAGCGCTGGCCAGCCTGTCGGCTGACGACGGCCGCTTCTGGAGCCGGGCCGACCGCTATTGGAATGCGCGCGGCGGCAGCCACACCGACGGCGGGGCTTTTATCTTCAGCGCCTATCCGAACGGCAACGGCTCGGCCCGCCTGAGTTGCACGGATAAGTTCGGCCGGCCGGTTCCCTTCGACGCCAGCCGGGAACCATATTTTGGATTAGCAAAAGAGGAAGCTATAACCCACAACCCACAATCTAAAATCCAAAATCTAAAATCTAAAAATGATTTGTTTGAGTGGGTGACGGACAGGTTGCCACAGTGGGAGTATGAAGACGTATTGGCGTTTTTAGGCGCGCTGGAAGAGGCGGCCGGCGAGGACGAGGGGCGGACGCGGGCGGTGGAGACGTTGACGCTGTTGATGGACCGGCGCTACCCGACCGGCAAACTGCGGCGCAGTAGCCTGCTGGCGCTGGTGGACCAGAGTTTCGGCCGGCTGGTGGAGGCGATGGGCCAAAGACCGACGCACGGTTACGTCACCAGCAGCGCCGAGCGGCCGTATGCTTCATTGGCCCGGGAATGCCAGACGGCGGTCGTGGATGCCCGGGGGTACAAGCCGGAAGGCCCGCAGTCGCTGGCAATGGAAATTGTTCGCCTGTACCGGAACGGCTTCCGCAAGATTATCGTCGCCCACGCCGAAGGCCATCGCTTTATCGGCAACGGCTTTGGCGCGGAGACGAAAGGGATGGGGATTGACGTGTATGGCTCGCCGGGGGATTACCTGGCCTCGGGTATTGACGGGATGGTAATCACAGTCCACGGCAACGCCCAGGACCAACTGGCCCAGATTATGAAGGCCGGGAAGCTGGTGGTGTACGGCGACGTGGGCCAGACGTTTATGTATGGGGCTAAGGGCGGGCAGGCGTACGTGTTGGGTAACGCCGCCGGCCGGCCGCTGATTAACGCCGTGGGCCGGCCGCGGGTGGTGATTAACGGGACGTGCCTGGATTACCTGGCAGAGTCGTTTATGGCGGGCGACCCACACAACGGCGGCGGTTTTGTCATCCTCAACGGTATTCGCCTGACCGACGACGGCGAGGTCGAGGAGCTGGAGACACCTTATCCGGGCGGCAATCTGTTCTCGCTGGCCTCGGGCGGGGCGATTTACGTCCGCGACCCGCACGGCCGGATGACGGACGACCAGCTCAACGGCGGCCAGTTTTACCCCTTTGAAGGGCGAGATTGGGAATTGATTTTGCCGTACCTGGAGGAAAACGAGCGGCTGTTTGGCATCCCCGCCGGCCGGTTGCTAGAGGTGGAGGAGCGGCGGCTGCCCCCGGAGATGGTCTACCGCAAGATCCGGCCGGCGGCGGTGCGGGCGCTGCAGGCGGAAGAGGCGTGGGTAACAAAACACTAATTACCTGTCCCGGTAGGTAACGGGGTGGGTTCGATTTTGTAGATGACGCGCTCCTTCTTAAATAGCTGTCAGCTATAAGCTGTAAGCTTTTTCATTCCTTCGTGGCGAGCCGCAACCCATGTGGTCTCCTCACGAACCAACTAGGCCGGGGGTGGGGGGACGGGCAATTGTTCTTCAGGGGTATCTTTCCACTTCTGGCCTTCCTCAATCAGCATGACCGGGATGCCGTCGCGGATGGGGTATTTCAGGCCAGAATCGTCGCAGACCAGCCAGGTGTTGTGGACCAGCCGCAGCCGGCCGGGGTCGTCGCCGTATTTTTCCTTTTCCTGGACGGCCAGCGGGCAACGTAAAATTTCCAATAATTCAGGGCTGATGGGGGGGGCTTCGTTTACCTGTTCGCTCACTGTGCTTGCTCCTGTAGGGTAGCTGTCAGCTACCAGTTATCAGCTTTCAGCTTTTTTATCGTTCCAGAATAATTGGCGGTGATCATACTTGTTTAGGAGGAAGGTGGCAAGTGGCAGGGGGACGCGGATTTGCAGGATTTACGGATTGGGGAGAGGGGTGCGGGCGCAGCGGAAGCCGACGGCCGAGCTGATGAAGTCAGGTTCGAGCCAGTTGCGGTTGGCAGAGCGGATGCGGTCTTCTTCGTTGTTGTTGGGCCAGGCACCGCCACGCGTGACCCGACCGAGGCCGCTGGCCGGCCCCTGGGGATTGCCGGCCGGGCTGTTGTCGTAGTAATCGGGCCGGTACCAGTCGGCGACCCACTCCCACATGCTGCCGGCCAGGGCATAAATGCCGAAGGGGCTGACCCCGCCGGGCAAGGCGTCTACAGGTTTCAAATCCTGGAAGGTGTTGCTGCGGAAGACGGCCCGGGTCTGGTCGGGTGGCTCGTTGCCCCAGGGATATTCCCGGCCGTCGGCGCCACGGGCGGCATACTCCCATTCGGCCTCGGTGGGCAGGCGGGCAGCCATAGCCTGGCAATAAGCGAAAGCGCCGTACCAACTGACGTGGTTGACGGGGTAGTTGTCGTAACCGGGCCAGACTGAATAGCTCCGCTCGCCCTCTTGACCTTCTTCGACGATGTAGCTGGTGTAGCCGACGATGAGACGGGGCCAGGCGCAATCGTACCCCTGGCAGGCTCCTTGGTAAGCGCCCTGGGTGTTGAGAAAGGCGGTGTATTGGGCGACGTTGACCTCGTACTGATCCAGGTAAAAGGCGTCGAGGGCGACTTCGTGTTGGGGAAATTCGTCCGGTCCGGCCGAGGGATTGGTTTCTTCGGAGCCCATCAGAAAGGCGCCGGCCGGGATGAGGCGCATGGGCATGCCATCCTGTTCGCGGACGATGGTGGGGGGCAGGGAGCAGGGCGCGGGGAGTGGCGCGCAGGTGGCAGAGGGTAGAGAGGGAGTGGCAGACGGCAGGGGGCGGGTGGCAGGTATAGTGCTAGTCGCGATTGGAGTCGCTGTAGCGGTCGCGGTCGCCGTAGGTGGAGTTGGCGGAGTTAGGTCGCCCGACTCGGCCAACTCGGGGCGGGTCGGGATGGCCGGCCGGGGCGTGGCCTGGGCTGTTACGGCTGCCCGCGTAGCAGTGGCTCGTGGGGGCAAGGTGGCGGTGGCAGCCGGCCGGCTGGTGGCAGTAGCTGTCTGGCTGCCCTGGGCTACTGCCCAGATTTGACGGAGGCGCGGGGTGGCGAAGGCGAAGGCGATGACCAAGAAGAGAAAAGCGACCAGAAGAACAGGCCGGCGCAGTGAGCGGCGACCGGGCCGGCCGGGATAGCCTGTGGCTAACTGGCCAGTAATGGCCGGGATAATTTGGGCGGTGGTGGTGGCCTGGCGGCGGTAGACCGGCGTGTAAAAATCGCTTTCCCTGAGGCTGGTTTGCAGGACGGTGAAAACATCGGCCAGAGTCACCTGGGTCAGATTGCTCTGCTGGGCCCGCTCGTACAGAGCGTGGCAAATGCGCTGCACGTCGGCCGGATGGCCGCCGGTAATATCCAGGACGTAGTCGCTGACTTCAGTAAAGACGCGATAAGGCGCCGGCCGGCGCATCAAATCAAGCGCGTCTTCCCGGTCCAGGGCGTCCAATTGGTAAAAGTGGTTGAGTTGGAAGGGAGCCAGGACGTCGAATGGAAGGGCGGCCGGGTTGCTTTCCAGGGCGAACAGGTAGATTAGCTGGTCGTATTCTTGCAGCAAATGGTATAAATGGGAAAGGATGGTCTGTTCAAAAAAGCGCTCCTGAACCTGCCTAATAAACTCATCCATGTTGTCGAAAGCGAGGAGCAGACAGCGGTTCTCCAGGTGTTTTAGCAGGGGGCTTAGCAACTGGTTATTGAAGGCTCGCCTGGGGGTGGCAATGAAGCCGTCTTTGTCCAGGAGGGGGACAACTACGCCTTGCTGGCTTAACCCCTGGCTCATCTGTTGGCCGAGTTGCCACATGAAGCCGCTCAAAGTGTCCCCGGTGAGCGTAGCCGCATCTACTGTCACGGCGACGATACCCGGTTCCAGGCGGCCGGCTTCCAACTGGCACAGAATAGAAGTCTTGCCCATTCCCCTATTGCCGTGCAAAACCAGGAGCCGGCTCTGTTCCAGGTGTTCCTGGAGCCAGGCAAAGAATTGCTGCCGACCAAAAAACAGGTCCTGGTCAACCACAGGCCCGTTGATAGTATAGGGGTTGTGCTTGGCTTGTCGTACTTCCATCTGGCAAAACGACCACTTCTATTGTAGCCGACTTTTGCCATCAGCCACAGGAAATTGGTCATTGAAGATTTATCAAAAAGCAGATAAATTTAGTGGCTAACTGGCTACACCTGTTTTGGGAAGGATAGGCAGACGTAAGCTACCCTGGTCTGTAGGTATAACGTGGGCCAGGCGGTGTACTGTCACCCGGCAACTATTCAGACTTGCCCTATCATTGCCGCCAACCACTGACTGCGGCCGATCTCCAACTATCGTTGAGCTGTTTTCTAGCCACGGCCGCCTGTCAAAACGTTGCTTACTGTTACCAGTATTGTAAGGAGGAAAATGGTCGGACTTGCCTGGTGAATCACTATTTTATTGGAATTGCTTAACCAGCATTAACTTCTGGGGGGTTTTGAGCAATGATGAGGAGAAAAAATGAATCGGTTTTTGTCCAATTCACCTTCCCTGCGCCGTCACTGGCTGCGGCTGATCGGCGTGGGGGTAGTGCTGCTGCTCATCCTGGTGGGTGGGGCGGCGGCCTGGCAGGCAGAGGCAGAGGGGCTGGCGCGGGAGCTGGCCAGCGCGCCAGTGGAACAGCGCCCGGAGATCCAGGCCGAATGTAGTCTGCTGGATGATGAACAAGTGCGGGGGCTGATGTCGGGTATGTTCGAGACGAAGCTGCTCATTGCCTGCGGCCGGGCCGACGAGCTGG
>JAKEFB010000133.1 GCA_022616275.1 Chloroflexota bacterium | reverse complement strand
CGGGACCTGGCCCTGGCTGTCGGCTACACCGAGGCCCACGTCTGCCGCCTGGAAAAGAACTACCGCCCGCCTGACGAGACGACCATCGCCGCCCTCTTCGTCCCTGCTCTGGAGCTGGAGCGAGAGCCAGCCTGGGCTGAGCGGCTGCTGCAATTGACCACCGAGGCTCGCCGGCGGAACCCGGCCGGGGCGCCCCGGCCGCCGCCAACGCCCCAGGTCGCCCTGCCCACCAACGGCGGGATACCGGCCGCGCCGGCTTACCACGTGGCCCGGCCAGCGCTGCTGGAAAAGTTGCACCGCCACCTGGCGGCCGAGCGGCGGGTGGCCCTGACTGGGCTGGCCGGGATGGGCAAGAGCACCCTGGCCGCCGCCTACGCCCGCCAGGCGGCCGGGGAGCAATCGGTCTTTTGGCTGACCCTCACCAGCGGTATCACCACCCCCGTCGAAGCCATCACCCGCCACCTGGCTACTTTCCTCCTGGCCCAGGGAGTGGACCAGGTCCGGCCGCTCTTATCCCTGGCAGCCGACAAGGGGGCGTCCCTCTCCTTCGACCAGCAGGTGGCTTTGCTGGCCGCCGCCCTCACTAGCCGGCCGGCCCTGTTGTGCTTTGACGACGTTCACCTGGTCGGCCAGGACGATACGACGCTGGGCCTGTTCCGCCACCTGATGGCGGCTACCCCGGCTACGCTGCTGTTCACCAGCCGGGAGGAGGTCCCCCTGGCCGGCGTGCCTCACGTCCGCCTGGCCGGTCTGGAAGAAGCCGAGGCCCTGGCCCTACTCGACCAACTCGGCAGCCGGTTGGCGCCCGAGCTGGCCCACCGCCTCCTGGCCAAGACCGGCCACAGCCCCATGCTTCTCCGCCTGGCCGCCGGCCGCCTGCTGCATGGCCAAGCCGAAGAGCCGGCCGCTTTCATTGACCGGCTGGAGACGCATCCTCAGGTTTCTTCCTACGTTCTGGACACCGTCCTCAACTACCTCCGGCCGGACAGCCGCGCCCTGGTCGAGTGGCTGGCTATCTTCCGCCAACCGGTTGACCTGTACGACGACAGCCTGGTAGACCGGGTCCGGCAAGCGGCCGCTATCCACGATATGCCCGCCGCCCTGGCCGAGTTGCAGCGACGTCAACTGATTCACCACCCGGCCCAGGCTGACCTCCACCCCTTGGTGCGCGACCACGTCCGGGCTACCCTGGCGCTGAGCGCGCCGTGGAAACGGCAACTGCACCAGGCGGCGGCCGAGTGGTGGGAAACGAGCCAGGATAATGTCGTCGAGGCGGCTTATCACACCCTCCAGCTCAACGATTTGGGCCAGGTCGTCGAAATACTGCTGGACCAGGGCGCCTGGCTCTTCGACCAGGGGCAGGGGCCGGCCGCCCTGGAAGTGGTGGACCAGGCCCTGGCCCGCCTGCCCCAGCGCCCTTCCCTGAAAAATGCCACCCTCCGCCGCCAGTTGTTGACCATCCGGGGAGAACTGCTGGCCTACACCATGCGCACGACTGAGGCCGAAGAGAATTACCGCCAGGCCCTGGCTCTGGCCACCGAGCCGGCCGTCCGCGCCCAGGTCACCGTTCGCCTGGCCGAGCATCTCAGCATCAGAGAGCAGACGGATGAGGTCCGGCGTCTATGCCAGGCAGCTATCGTTACCCTCTCCCCATCCGACACCCTTCTGCTGGCCCAACTGAAAAACCTTCAGGCGCGGGTGGCCTATCAGACCTCCGACTTTGACGAGGCTGGCCGCTTGAGCAGCGAAAGCCTGGCCCTGGCCGACCAGTTGCCTCCTGCTCTGCTCTATTACGGCGATCAGCCACGCGTCAAAGCTTACAGCCTGCTCAGCGCCATTCATCGCAACCGGGGCAATCTTCCTCTGGCCATCACCTGCATCCAGCAAGCCCTCGACGTAGCGCGGCGCTCCGGCCAGAAACGCCTGGAGTATGTTTCCCTGGTCTACCTGGCGGACCTGCAGACGAACACGAACCTGGACATCGGCCTCCTCCTGTACGAGGAAGCCATCGAGGGACTGCTGGCCATTGGCGCTGTTGTCAATGCCGCTCGCTTTGAATCCCACGCCGCCTATTACTTCTTCCTGCGTGGGGAACAACACAAAGCCCTGGAAAAAATGGAACAGACCGGCCAGCTCCTGCAACAACTGGGCAACTTAATGGATTGGGCCATCAACGAAAGTATGCGCGTCAACGTTCTCCTCTCGCTAAACCGCCTGGCCGAGGCGCGCCACGTTATCGAGCGCGTTCTACAAAGCACGGAGAGCTTCAGCCAATCGCGTCAACATGGTTTCCGTCTGCGCAAGCTGGCGATGATCCAGATGCTGGAAGGGGACTTTGCCGGCGCTCAGGCCACACTATCGTCCGCCCTGGCCCTACCGGGCGTCTATGACGTTCCCTCAATGTACATCGAGTTACAGCGCGACCTGGCCCTGGCTCTTTTGCTTCAGGGGGAGTTCGAAGCGGCCGAAGCGTGGCTGGCTCGTTCACTCCCTCCAGCCGGCATTCAGCCCGAGGTGGAAATAGAGTGGAACTTGACGAAGGCGGCTGTGGCGCTGGCTCAAGGTCACAAACCCGACGTCGCTGACGCTGTGGCCGCCGTGTTGGAGCGAACCCAGGCTACCGGCCGGCAACTGGAAGCCGTGCGCGCCCGGCGGTTGCTGGCCGCCAGCGACACCCCGCCGCCGGCCGCCGCCATTCCCTGGCTGCTATGGGTAGACGTGCCCACCGATCAGTGGGGGCCGGCCGCCAACGAACTCCCGCACCTATCCACGTAGTATGTAAGAAAAATCAACTTTTACTTCCCCAATTCCCCTATACTCAGCACTGTCCGTCATAAGAAAAACGCTGATAGCTGAAAGCTAAAAGCTGATAGCTCTTACAGGAGTAGACCAGATGCTGACCAAACCGGAAATACGCGACATCGTTAGACTTGACAATCACGTGTTGCGGAACCTCAAGATCACCCACGGCTATTACGAGTTGTCCCAGGGCATGAGGCGCATTGTCGGCGCCAAAAACGTCAACTGGTGTACCTTTGCCACCCACGCCTCGCGCACGGCCGGCTACGCCATCCGCCACGAAGTAATGCCCCAGGCCTTCACCAGGGCCCTGGTCAGGATGGCCGGCTACCCCGAACCGGCCGCCTTCCAAAGCGATTGCCTCTCCCGGCCGAACGGGCCGGACAGCGGTTGCCGTGACAACCCGATCAGCGAGACCCTGGCCCGGATCAGCTTCAACGTCTCTGAAGGGAACCGCAAGGTCTTTGCCGAGCTGGCCTGGCCCTTCAGCCACATGATCACCACCTTTGCCGGCGATTGGCGCTACGACCCCATCAAGCTCCAAGATTTCCTGGACGACCTTTTCCGCTATGGGCCAATGGAGCTGGCCGGGCAGGAGTACCTCAGGGAAGCGTTCACCGCCTTTTACCAGGCCCGCTTTGAAACCGGCCACAAGCGGAAGGCCGAACTCATTTACCGGGCCAACCTGCTGGTCGCCCTGCACGAGCAGACCCGCCTCCAGCCGGACATCGCCCAGGCCCTGGCCGCTCCCATAGATACGCTCTTAGACGACGAACAACTCCCTGTCCTGGCCGGCCGTTCCCTGAACAGCGCCGGGGTTCTGCTCCGCCACCGATTGGCCAACGAGTCGAAAAAGCTGGTGGCGGCCATGGTCACCCACAGCGCCATGTTCATTCTCATGCCCTGGGGAGAGATGTCGCTGAGCCGGAACGTCCGCGCCCCCGCCGGTTCCGGTAACTTCCCGCCCGACCTGGCTACCATCGAGGAGGCCCGGCTGCGCCAGTTGATTCGCCAATGGGATCGCAGCCTGGACACCCTCAGCGGCAGTGCGGCTGAAAACTGGGCCAGCCTGGCCGACCGGATGAGTTTTGCCGTGGACCTCTTCCGCAGTCACCAGCAAAACACGCAGTTGTTCGATGCCCCTTTCACGCTCCAGCAGGCCGACGCCATTCACGCCGGCCGGGTACCCGCCGGGAAGCTATAGGTGTCAAGTGCCAGGTGCCAGGTGTCAAGTGAAGTAGATTACCTGACACTTGACACGGAAGCACTTGACACTTAAGGTGTCCATTCCTGGGGCGCAGGCTGGAGCAGCCCGGCCGCCTGAAAGCCGTCGCCGATCATCCGGTTAATAACGTCTGTTATTTCGTACTCCCCCCGGCCGGAGAGCCTGAGATCCTCCAGGTAATCCCGGATGGCGGCCGGGACGATGTAGATGAGGGAGGCACCGAGGGGGCTGGGGGCCGCGCCTGGCGCCGGCTTCTCCACAATTTCCAGAATGCGGCCGTCTTCTGCCAGGCGGACGCTGCTGCGTTGGGCCAGCTCAGCCGGGGAGAGCCGCTTCAAGCTGATCAGGATGCCGGCCGGACCGGCCTGGTAGGCGCGCTTGAGCGCTGCCAGGTAGTCAGGCGGTAGAACGTAGTCGGCGGCCAGGACGAAGGTCGGCCCCTGGATAAAGGCCGCCGCCGTTTGCAGCGCCTGGGCTGTCCCCAGCAACGCCGGCTGGCGCAGACAGGTGGCCTCCACTCCCCAGGCCCGGCCGTCACCGACGAACGCCTCGACTTGTCCGGCCAGGTGGCCTGTCACCAGGCAGACCTGGTGGACGCCGGCAAAAACCAACGCCTCCAACGTCGTCGCCAATATTGGCCGGCCATGCAGTGGTAAAAGCGGTTTAGGTGTATAATCAGTATAAGGTGCCAGGCGACGGCCACGGCCGGCGGCCAGAATTACGGCCCGGGTCGGTGGACCATCCGGCAGCGGCCAACCATCGGCCCGGTTTGCCAGGCTGGGTTGATGCATAATCAGAACCAAGTTATAAATTAGCCTATGCAAACAAACAAACCATCGGCGCTGGCCCCGGCCGGTAAGCGAGACAACGAGCCAGGACTTCTCCAGCGCGTGGGTTTTGCCTTGCGCCACGGCCGCAACTGGCTGGAGGTCCACGACTACCACGTCGGCGACATCCAGTCCGAGCAGCCGGTCCACGTTGCCGCCGGGGCAGCCGTGGCTGGGGAAGTCATGGCCCCCAAAGTCATCGTTTCCGGCCTGGTCTACGGCTTCGTGGTCGCTCGCGAAGTGGCCGTCGAAGGCCAGGGGCAGGTCTGGGGCGACGTTTACGCCACGTCGTTCCAGGTCTCTGAGACCGGCAAGGTGCATGGCTGGATTGGCTCCCTGGACGAAGCTTCTTACCTGGCCCTGCGCACTGGCAAGATGGCCGTGGACGACTTGCCCTCGGCCGGCCACCACCTCTTACCGCCTGACTTACGGGATGACCGCCTGTTGGCCGGCCAGCCTGACCTGGACTGGTCTGGCGACGGCGACGTGGGGCCAGCCAACCGCCGCCTGGCCGTGATGCGCCGTCTGCAAGCCGAAGCAGCGGCGGCACTGCTGGCCCGGGCCGAAATGGAGCGGGCCTTTGAGGCTCGCATTGCCGAAATTGCCGGCGAAGCCGTCTCCGAAGCGGCCGCCTTGCGGCAAGAGGTCGTCGCTTCGCGTAGTGAGCTACTCCTCCTCCGTGAGCGACTGGCTCAGTCCCAGGAAACAGCCCAGATGCGCGACGGCCAGGTGCAAAGCCAGACTGAAGAGTTGGCCACTTTGCGCCGCTCCCTGGACGAGCGGACCGCCGCCCTGGACGACATGCAGGTCGCCTTTGAAAAACAAAATTTAAAGCTGGCTGACCTGGAACATCACCGCCGCCAGTTAGAAAAACAACTGAAAGGCGAGACGGAGCGGGCTGACGGCCTGGTGGGGCGGGTCGAAAACCTGGAAAGCGCCTTCCAGGGGAGCCTGCAGCACACGGCCGAGCAGGAGGAATCCCTGGTCCGCTGGCAGGAGCTGGCCGAGGTGACCGAGGCCCGGGTCAAGCAGTTGGAAGCAGAATTAAAAACTGTCAACCTCCAACTGGCCGAAAACAGCCGGGTGGTCGAGATGCTGCGCGTCCAGCGAGACAAGGTCCAGCGGGAATGGGAAAGGACTCAGCGAGAGCTGGCCGAGGCCCACGCCGAGCAAGAAGGTTTCCAGCAATCCTGGCAGAAGAGTACGGCCGAGCTGCAGGCGGCGCGCCAGGAAAACGACAATCTCCAGGACGAAGTGGCCGCGCTCCGCCTCAAATTTGAGTCCCAACCGGCCGAATACGGCCACGCCCTGGCCGAGCTGGCCACGGCCCGGGCCAAAATTAGCCAGTTGGAGGACCGGCTGCGCCGCATGGAAACCGAGGCCCAGGAATATTACGACCAGTTCTTGTGGAATAAAGCTTCCCTGGAATCTACCCGGGCCGAAGTCGAAGAGTTGCGCAAGGTCGTCCTGGATCAGAGCACCTTCGTCAACCGGCTCCAGACCGAGCTGGAAGAAAAGCAGTCCCAGGTAGAAAAATGGAAAGACAGCGTCGGCCGGATGACCGACCTGTTGTACACCGCTGATCAGAAGGTCAAGGAGCTGGAGAGCCACACCGTCCAGGCCCAGGGCCGCAGCAGCGGCCAGGTAGAGGAATTACGCGAATCCCTGCGCCAACGCCAGTTGCAGTTAGAGGCCTACGAGGCCGAGGTCGAGTTCCTGCACCAGGAGATGGAAGGGCAAAGCAAGCGCCTGGCCGACATCCAGGCCATGCTGGTCGAGCGGGAAATTGAGCTGGGGCGGCTGCGAGAAACAGGCGCCAAACAGACCCAGCAGTTGGAGTCCTTTAAGAAAATAGCCGGGCAACGCATTCAGGCCCTAGAGACAGAGCTGGCCCAGACCAAACAAAAGCTGCAGGACCTGACCGTTTACCTCGACCGCCGCCGCCGCCGCGGAGAAGACGTAGAGAAGTAAGAGGGGGCAAGTCGCAGGGAGCAGGTTAAAGGTTACAGGAGACAGTTAGCTTATAGTTTATAGCTTACAGCTAATAGCTTATAGCTAACAGCTTATAGCTTACGGAGTATGTATGGCTGACATTGAACTGGCCGTCATTGGCGGCAGCGGACTGTATGACATGGCCGGGTTGGCCGAAGTGGAGGAACTCAACCTGACGACCCCCTTCGGCCGTCCCTCAGACTCCATCACTGTGGGCACGCTGCACGGCCGGCGGCTGGCCTTTTTGCCGCGCCACGGCCGGGGCCACGTCCTCACCCCCGGCGAAGTCCCCTACCGGGCTAACATCTTTGCCCTGAAGAGCCTGGGCGTTCGTTACATCGTCGGCGTCAGCGCCTGCGGTTCGCTGCGCGAAGATTACCGGCCGGGCGACATCGTCATCCCCGACCAGTTATTCGACCACACCATGGGCAAGCGCGAGTTGACCTTTTTTGGCCGCGGCCTGGTCGCCCACGTTGGCGTGGCCCATCCCTTCTCCCCGGAACTCAGCGCCGCCCTGGCCAGCGCCACCCGCGCCGCCGGCGGCCGCGCTGCGGGCGGCGCCGTCCACGAAGGCGGCACCTTCATTACCATCGAGGGACCCCGCTTCAGCACCAAAGGCGAGTCCAACCTTTACCGCCAGTGGGGCATGAGCATTATCGGCATGACCACCAGCCCCGAGGCTTTCCTGGCGACCGAGGCCGAGATTGCCTACGCCTGCATGGCCCACGTCACCGATTACGACGTCTGGCACGAGACGGCCGAGCCGGTCACAGTAGACATGGTCCTGCGCATTTTGCAGCAAAACACCCAACTGGCCCAGGAAGCGATCAGCACCCTCGTCCGCCGCATGGTCGCCTGGGAAGGGGACTACCCCGTCCACCACGCCCTGGAGTTCGCCCTCATTACCGACCGCAGCAAAATCCCGGCCGCCCTCCTCCAGGAACTGGCTCCGCTCGTCGGCAAATACCTGGGCAGCGGCCAATGAGCCTCCTGGTTCGCCGGTGGCGGCTCGGCGAGGCCCTGGCTGGCGCCGAAGACGCCAACCGCCGCGAGGGGCTGCTGCTCCTGCTGGCCGCTGTCTTCGTCCTGGTCAACGCCCTGGCCCTCGGCCTGGCCGTCGAAGGACAATTGGCCTGGCGCCACCTCGTCGCCCCGGCCGCCTGGCTGGCCATCATGGCCGTGGCCCACGCCCTGCTCCGCCGCTACCGGCCGCAGCGCGACCCCTTCTTGCTGCCCCTGGTGGGCCTGCTCACCGGCTGGGGCCTGATACTCCTCGACCGCCTGGCCCCCAACTTCCTGGGGCGGCAGGTCTTGTGGCTGGCCCTGAGCGTGGCTGCCATGCTGGCCGTCGCCGCCCTGCCCCGCAACCTGCGCCTGTTGCGCCGCTACCGCTACACCTGGCTGACCTTCGGCCTGCTGCTCCTGGCGGCCACCCTCGTCTATGGCGTCAATCCCTCCGGCGCGGGCGCGACCTTGTGGTTGCCCACACCCCTGCTCGGCCGTGTCTACTTTCAGCCCTCGGAATTGCTCAAGCTGCTGCTGGTCGTCTTCCTGGCCAGCTACTTTGGCGAGCGAGAACAGTTGTTGGCCCTCAACCGGAACAACGGCCGTTTTGGCCCCCTGCCTTACCTGGCCCCGCTGCTGCTAATGTGGGGCTTTTGCGTCCTGCTGCTCGTCTGGCAGCGCGACCTGGGGGCGGCCACCCTCTTCTTTATCGTCTTCCTGGCCCTGCTCTACCTGGCCACCGGCGACGGCCGGTATGTCCTGGGCGGTCTGCTCCTCCTCCTGGCGGCCGGCGTGATTGGCTACTTTGCCTTCGACGTGGTTGCCCTGCGGGTAGATACCTGGTGGAATCCCTGGCCCGAAGCGGACAGCCGGGGCTTTCAAATCGTCCAATCGTTGTACGCCATCGCCGCCGGGGGCGTCGTCGGCCAGGGAGTAGCTCAGGGCTTCCCGACCTTTATCCCCGTCGTCCACTCCGATTTTGCCTTTGCCGCCATTGCTGAAGAGTGGGGGCTGGTTGGCAGCCTGAGCGTCGTCGCCTGCTTTATCCTGCTGGCCCACCGCGGCCTCCGTATTGCCGGCCGGGCCGGCCGCCCCTTTCGCCTCTACCTGGCCGCCGGCATCACCGTGGTCTTCAGCGCCCAGACCCTACTCATTATGGGCGGCGTGACCAAGTTGCTGCCCCTGACCGGCGTCACCCTCCCCTTCGTTAGCTACGGCGGCAGTTCGCTGCTGGTGAGCAGCCTGATGGTGGGGTTGTTGCTGTACCTTTCAGCAGAGTAATGAGGACTGAGGACGTGTTCAGGCAAAGCCTGAACTAGGGACTGAGTGTAGGTGTGTACCGCATAACTACACAACCACATAACCACATGAATCTGCGTGAATCCGCGTCCCATTCCGAATCCGACCAGCGCCGGGCCCGCCTTGAGCGGCTAAACCTGGTCATTTTGCTCGCCTTTTTTGCCGTGGCCCTGGGGCTGGTCTTTTGGGGCGTGGCCCGCCGGCCGGTCATCCTCGCCCGTGAAGACAACCCCCGGCTGGTCGAGGCCGAGCTGCGCATCCGGCGCGGCCGCATCCTGGACACCAACGATGCCGTCCTGGCCGAAACGATGGGGCCGCCGGACAACTTGCGCCGCTCCTACCCCATCGCCGGCGCTGGCCCGGCCGTTGGTTACTACTCCTTTCGCCACGGCACGGCCGGCGTCGAGGAAGGCTTCGACGACGCCCTGCGCGGCACGACCGGCGACTTCTGGAGCGATTTCTGGCGCTACCAGACCCTTCACCGGCCCCAGGTCGGCCAGGACGTGCGCCTGACGCTGGACGTCCGCTGGCAGCGCGCAGCCGAGGCCCTGCTCGGCCAGCAGCAGGGGGCGGTCCTGCTGCTGAGCCTGCCCGACGCCGCCATCCGGGCCATGAGCAGCCACCCCGGCTACGATCCCAACTTGCTGGACGAGCAGTTTGACCAGTTGGCGGCCGACGAAGACGCGCCGCTGCTGAACCGCGTCACCCAGGGCCAGTACCAGCCGGGCCTGACCTTGCAGCCCTTTCTCCTGGCCGCGGCGCTGGACCAGGGCCACGTTTTACTGGACCAGCCGGTCGAGCGGGCGACGACACCGGTCGTCGTCAACGGTACGACCATTCGCTGCGCCGGACCGCCGGCTGAGCCGGCCACCTGGGCCGAGGTCTTGCGCCAGCGCTGCCCGGCCCCCATGCTCTCCCTGGCCAGGCAATGGGGCCCGGCCGGCCTGCTGGAGATATTAAACGCCTTTGGCTTACTGGTCCCGCCGGAGCTGCCCATGGCCACGGAGTCGGCCGAAAACCAGGCCATTGACGACCCGCTGCTGGCGGCTATCGGCCAGGAGAACCTGACCGTCTCGCCGCTGCAAATCGGGCTGGCCTGGGCTGCCCTGGCCAACGAAGGCCGGCTGCCCACCCCCGAACTGGCGGCCGCCGTCGAGGACGAATCAGGCGAATGGCAGGCCCTCCTGACCGGGCAGCGGGAGAGCACGGCCGTTTCCGGGGCGGCGGCCCAGGCCATCCTCCAGGCCCTCCCCCAGTTTAACGGCCTCGTCGAGCACGCCACCCTCGTCCTCTCCGGCCCTGGCGGCAGCACCAACGCCTGGTACCTGGGCCTGGCCCCGGCCGGCGCCCCGCGCTACCTGGTCGTGGTCGTCATTGAAAACAGCGACGATTTGAGCCCGGCCGAACGGATCGGCCGGGGGGTGTTGACGACGGCGTTGTCACCGGAGTAATGAGGACTGAGGAATGGGCCATAGATGAACAGGCGCAGCTACTCAATTTATGGCGGCGCCGGCGAAAAAATGGCCGGCAGGTAGACAAAGGTAAACGGCGGGACAAGGAAAATAGGGCCATTGCCCTCCTGGGGGTGGACGACGCCGTTGGGGTCCAGGGCCAAGGTGGCGATCTCCCGCGAGGGCAGGACCGTGGCCGCCACCCGGTAGAGGCCGGGGGTGGCCCCAGCCGTGTTCAACAGGGCGGTGAAAGCGCCGCTGCCGTCGGTGGGCAGGCTGCCGAGGGGCACGCCGTTGACGGCGATGGTGGCGGTGGCGCTGAACGGGAAGTTGCCACCCGTGAGGGTAAAGAAGCTGCCCGGCGCGCCGGAGGGGTAGTTGAGCGTCAGGCTGATGGGCGGCCGGGTGCGGATAAAGATGTCGGAAATGCCGCTCGTGTCGGTGATAACCAGGTTGTCGGCCTGGGAGTAGAAGACGACTTCGCGGCCGTCCGGCGTCAGGACCGGGCTGCCGCTGGCATTATTCCCCAGTTGTTGGCCGTCCCAACTGAGGCTGAACGGTTCGGTCGCCCCGGTCAGCCGGTCGTGGCGGAAAACGTCCACCGTAAAGCTGGTATCGCCGGCCACCAGGTTGCTGGCCCCAGAGGAGAAGACGACGTAGCGGCCGTCGGCCGAGACGTCGCCGCCGCCGCTGTTGTCGTTGCCGCCCTGGCCGTTGGAGTCCACGCTCACCTTCTCGGTAACGCCTATCCAGCGGTCGCGGAGAAAGAAGTCGGCCACCCAGTTGGTGTCGTTGGGCGTCACCAGGTTGCTGGCATAGGAAGCGAAGACGACGTAGCGGCCGCCGGCCGAGATGGCGGCGTAGCCGCTGTTGTGGTTGGCCTGCTGGCCGGCCGAGTTGACGCTGGCCCGCTCGGTCAGGCCGGTCTGCCGGTCGTGGACGAAGACGTCGTCGCCATTGGTGTCGCCGGGGACCAGGTTGCTGGCCGAGGAGTGAAAGGCGACGTAGCGGCCGTCGGCCGAGAGGGAAGGGAGGAAACTGCTATTGTTGGCCTCCTGGCCGTTGGAGTCCACACTGACCCGTTCCGTCGTCCCGGCCTGCCGGTCATGGACGAAGATGTCATACTGATAGTTCCAGTCGCCGCCCACCAGGTTGTTAGCCCCCGAGGCAAAAGCGACGAAACGGCCGTCGGCCGAGATAGCCGGCGTAAAACTATCGTTATTGCCCTGCACCCCAGCCGAACTGACGCTGACCATCTCCATCGTCTCTGCCTGCCGGTCGTAGACAAAGATATCGGCGCAGTTTTCATTACCCAGGTAACCGCAGTAGTAGTTCGTGTCGTTGGCCACCAGATTGCCGGCCCACGAGTAGAAGGCGACGAAGCGGCCGTCGGCCGAAAGGGCAGGGTACCCGCTATCACCTAGCGGAGTTCCCTGGGTGATAACCTCCAGTTCGCCGGCCTGCCGGTCGTAGACGAAGATGTCGAAGGCCTCATTCCAATCATTGGGGGCGAAGTTGCTGGCCAGGGATTCGAAGGCGACGTAACGGCCGTCGGCCGAGATATCTGGAAAATAGCTCTCGTTGTCCCCTTCTACCCCGCCAGGACCCAGGCTAACGCGTTCGGTCGTTCCCGGTATGACCGGCAAGGTCCCATCGGCCGTTACGCTGGCCCGCGCCGCCAGGATGAGGACAAGGAATGCGCTGCCGAGCGCAAGAAAGCCGAGATATTTCTGCTTCATGGCGTCGGCGTCAGCGTGGGCAGCGGCGCTGACGTCGCCCAGCCCTGGGCAAAGCTGACCAGGCGTGGCTGGCCGCTCTGCTGGATGCGAATACACACGTCCCCTTCGCCGTTACTGTCGCAAATCGTGCCCGACTGCATCGGGCGAAATTGTACCACATACGTCAGCCAGGGTACCCCAACTCATCCAACACTCGCCCCGCCTCGGCCGCACTGCTGCTCGCCAACGCCTCCTTAATCCCCCCGGCCAGCCCTCCAATCGGCCCGGCCGGTTTCATCTGCGCCGCCAGAATCCGGCCGATCGCCGCCCAGGGAACGTTCTCCTGATCGTGGACCGTGTACAGCGTCTTTTCCTCGGCCACGAAAATGGCGGCGACCGCTTCCGGGGCGGTCGTATAAACCCGGCCGGGCGTCTCCAGCCGGTAGTGGACGACCAGGCGCGGCGCGCGGGCCAGGCGCAGACCGTCCAGCGCGGCCGGGCCTCCCTGGCCTCCTTCGGCCGCCAGCACCCGCGCCAGCAGCGGCCGGCGTTCCTGCAGCCGCGCCGCCAGCCACACATCCGGCTCACTCTCCACCGGCTCCGCCGGCTCCATCTGGGCCGCCTGGCTCAACGGCCGCACCCCGGCCGCGGCCAGCGCCGGCCGGGCGGCCTCGTCCGCCGCCAGCAGGCGCTCCTGCAGCGCCGCTGGGAACTTCGCCGCCAGTTGGGCATCGTCGGCAAAGAAAAGCCCGTCCATCTGTTGCCAGCGACGCCGCCTGTCCGGCGCGCCCACCTTCTCGCCCAGCCGCGCCAGCTCGGCCGCCGCCACCTGCCCGCTGGTCAGCGCCTGGCTTAAGTGTAGCCAGCCGTTCTGCACCCGCCGGTACGTCTCGTCGTCCAGTGGGGCCCGGCCGCGCCCTTCCCCCACCTGGCTCAGGCTCCGAATAACGTCGGCCGGCTTCGGCTCTTTCGCCACCCCCAGCCACTCATACAACGCCTGCACTGCCCCACTGGCCGGTTCGGCCACCTGAACCCGGTCGCCCAAAACGGCCGTCACCCGCCGGTCCGCATACACCTCCTCCGCCGGCCGGTAATGGCCATCCAGGCAGGCCACCAGCGGCAACGGTCGCAATTTCTCCCTCACCAACTCGTCGTCGCGGAATTCGCCCAGCCGCCTGGCCAGCAGCGCCACCAGTTGGCTGCGAGCGTCCGAGCGCAGGTCGGGATGCTGCTCCAGGATGCGCGGTACTTCTTCCGCCAGGTACGTTTCAAAAGTGAGCTGTCCCACCCCCAAATCCTGCAAAAAGTCACTTCGCCCGCCGAGGGCCGCCACGTCCACCAGCCCGGAGAGCTTCAGCGGGTCCTCAAAACCGCCGGGGATGTACAGGAGAGCCAGCGGATAAAGCCGGTCGAAAACCGGGAAAATGGGCAACCGGCGGAACTGCTGCTTCAGCCGGACATCCTCCACGAACTCCCACTGGCGCGCCTCAAACCAGTGCAAGAGGGCCGTCGTGTCCAGTTGGCCGCGCTGCCAGGCTGCTTCCAGCTCCTCCTGGCTATAGCTGGTCAGGTATTCGATCGCCCCCCGGGCGTCAAATTCGGCCACCAGGCTGCCGGGCATCGTCTCGCCGTCGAGCGCCTCGTCCAGCCACAGCCGGTCGGGGAAGAGCCGTCTGGTTTCTGCCTTCCCCCTGGCCACCGCCGTCGCCGGCGCCAACGTCCCTTTGTTCGTCAGCGTCAGCGGGCACTGTTGCAGCGCCCGCCTATCCTCGTCACGGGCCGCCGGCGTCGGCGCCCGGCGCAGCAACACCTCCAGCGCCCGCCACACCGTTTGCCAGGCCTCCAGGCTCTGGAACGGCGGCGGGGCCTGGCCCAGCGGCGTGTTCGCGGCCATGCGGCCGTTCAGCGCCGTTGTCACGTCCGCCACTTGCAGCAACGGCACGCCAATCTCTGGCCGGCGCAGCAGTGCGGCGTACGGGCGCAGGTCGGCGTGAACGATGGCCATCCCTAACCCTTCCAGTAGTGGCCCGGCCGCCATCTCCGCCTCGCTGCTAATGAGACGCGCTTCGCCCGGCCTGACCCACTTCCCGGCCGAGGTAAAGACGATCGGCCGCTGGCCCAACAGCGGCGCCACTCCCTCCCAGAAGGCGGCAAAAACGCCGTCCAGCGCCCCCTCGGCCGCTTGCCGGTGGCCAGTTTCCACCTGTTGCAAGAAGCCCCACAAACCGGCCGGACCCAGCAGCGCGGGTAACCGCTCAAAGTGAGCCGCCAGCGTCTCGGCCGCGCACCTCACCGCCGCCCGGTTCCAGGCCGATTGGTAGTCGGCCTCCAAGACAATGCGCTTCCGGTCGCTGCTCGGGAAAAAGTCGGCGTTGAGGTGAAAGGGCAGCGGCGTGATCGTCTGGCTGGGCAGCGTGGCAAACAGCCGGCCGTCCTGGATTGGTTGCTCGGGCACGGCCAGCCACACCTGGCTGCGTCGTTTCTCTTCAATCTGCCAGCGGTGCTCGTCCCGCAGCGCTGCCGCCGTCTCGGCAAAGTCGCCGCTAAACAGATGCCAGGTCATTTCGCTTGTCCCCTGCCACAGGCGCAATTGTTCGCCCCCCACTGCTTCCCGCTCAATTCGCCGGACCGGCGCCCCGTTTCGCTTCACTTCCAGCACCCGCAATTGCTTCAGGAACAGGGCCGCCAGCGGCAGCGCCGCGGCGATCTCGGCCGCCAACTCCGGCAACCGGGCCGGCTCTATCGTCTCCAGCCGCAGCGCCCGGCGCACGGCCGTCGCCGCAAAAGCCCAGGGCAGCCGGAAGGTCGTCCCTTCAGTCTGCGCCTCTCGTTCCAGGATACGCTCCTCCGCCGGCGCATCCGGCCGGATAATCCACTGTTTGCCGCTCGACAGAATTTCCGGGCTATCCGTCACCTGGTAGACGGCTATAAAACCCAGGCCGAAAGCGCCCGTTGTTTCCGCCTCGGCCCGTTTGCTGCCGCCGGCAATCTCTTGCAGGCGCTCAAAGTCAACCGGGCGGAAACGGCCGTCATTCTCCACCACCAGCGCCTCGTCACGCACGTCAAAGCTAATCCATCGTGCCCCCGGCTGCCCATCCTCGTCCTTCACGTCGTCAGCATTCTGGGCCAGCTCATACACCAGCGTGGCCACCCCCTGCACGTCCCGCAGCCTGGCCTCCAGAAACCCCAGGTAATTGACACTTTGGGAAAGAAACCGGCTATTGTCGCTCATCGCCACCAACCCTCCCGGAGGTTCAAGCGATAAATCGCCACCTGCGGGAAGGTGCTCCGGGAGCTAAGGCTGCGGCACTTCAATGCTGACAAAGAAGCTATCGCCAAACCGCAAGACCCGCGCCGGCGATTCCATCTGCCAATAACTGTTGTACAGGCCGGCCGCCGTCGGGGCCAGCATCGTAATACTCACTTCTGTTTCCGTGCCCGGCGGCACCTCGGCCGGCGACAGCGACATGCTCTGGGTGCGAATCTCCGTGTCCCCCTCGATAAAACTGGGTAACGCCCCTCGCCAGGTACAGGCCCCGATGTTCCGTATGCGCCAGACCTTCGTAAAAGACGCCCCCGGCTCAATTTGCGTGCCGTCAGGAATCGTCACGTCGGTCACAAATTCTGCGTCGTACACACAAGAGGCCACCTCCTCGGCCGCCGGCGCCCCCGGCGACGGAAACTCCTCCGGCTCTACCAGCAGGCTGGCCATCATCGCGTCCAGCGCCGCCAGGTCGGGCGAGAAATCGCTCGCCGCCAGACCCCCTAAAAGCGCTTTATTTTCCTCCAGGTAGGCCAGCAATTGGTCAGGGTCCTGGAAAAGCTGGCCAAACTCTTCCTCACTGATTTCAGGCAAGGCCTCGGTGCTCACCGGTAGCCGGGCGGAGACGTAATACTGGCCGTCGGCCGTCAGCCCCTGGAAGGTGTAGAAGAAAATAGAGACCGGCCGGGGTTCCTGAGCGTATTGGGTAATGTAACGGACACCGGCCCCGTTTTGAAACTCAAGATAACTGGTTTGGGCCTGAAAGCCCTGGCTGGAATTGGGCTGCGGTAAAAAGGGAAACTGTGAGCCATACCCTTCCGCCGGCCGTTCGGCAATCATCCTTTCCAGCGCCTCCACAATCTCCCATTCGGCCGGGAACAGCCTCAGGTATTCATTCACCGCAAAAATGTCAACGGCGGCCACCGTCCTGTCCTGCACATTGTCGAAGCCCATTAGTTCGCCAGGGAAGGCCAGCCGAATCGTTTCCGGGCTGCCCGAACCGTGGCCGGGCCCTTCCCCACCGGGCTGGCGGGCAACAAGCTCCCCGGTCACTGCTCCGCCGGCCACGTCGCCCTCATAGGTGAGCGAAACCCCCTGGAAGCTGGCCGTTCCGCCAGGGATTGGCGTCGGTTCGGCCGTCGGCGAGGCAACCGTCGGTGATGGGGTCGGATCACTGGAGGTTGCCGTGAGTGTTGCCGTTGGCAGCGTTGCCGCTGTGGGCGTTGCCGCCGGTTGCGCGCCTGTTAAGGCCGCGGCCGTTTGCGTCAGAGCCACAGCAACGGCGATTTCTTGCTCGGCCTCGTCGCTTTCCCCGCCCTGGCAGGCAACGCTCAACGAGAGCAGAATAAGCAGGCCAACAGTAACCAGAATGCGATCCAGCTTCGGCATAAAATATCCCTCCTTGCTTATTTGATAGGGCCGGTAGTGGGCTAAACGATGGACGCGCCCACACCGCCGTGCTCTATTCCCCCGTTGTCTCGCCCTTACTCGCCGCGGCCGCCAGCTCCAGCAACTGCTGGATGCGGGGCAGCATCAACGTCGGGTTGGGGTGCAATCCTTCCTGGACCAGCGCGCTTTCGTACAGTTGCTCAATCGCCAGGTTAATCAGCAGGTTTTCCGGCTTTTCCGTCACCAGCCGGGCCAGGTTGGCCACCAGCGGGTGGCGGCGGTTGACTTCCAGGATCTTCTTCGGAATCTGGTATTCCTGGTCCAGGAAGCGGTAAATGCGGGCCATTTCCCGGCCGGGCCCGCCTTCCGGCGAGACCAGCCGCACCGGGCTGTTCTTCAGCACCTTCGACTCCCGGACTTCCACCACCCGGTCGCCCAGCGTGGTCACGCACCGGCCGATAAAGCGGTTGAAATCGGCCTCGACCGGGACTGTCGTTTCCTCTTCCTTACCTTCCTCGGCCGTCTCGGCTCCGGCTTCGGGCAATTGTAAGTCAGGGTCGTCAATGTTCTTCAACGCCTGGCCTTTGTACTCGGTCAGCAAGGGGGCGACAAAGGGGTCGAGCGGGTCTACCCAGTAGAGCACTTCCAGATTGCGGGCCTTAAACGGGTCCAGGTGCGGGCTGTTGGCCACCGAGGTCAGGTCATCGCCCAGGACGTAATAAACGTCTGTCTGCCCCTCGGCCATCCGCTCGACGTAAGCGTCCAGGGAGGTGAGTTTGCCGTCGCTGTGCGAGGAATAGAAGCGGAAGAGCGGCAGCACGTCGTCGCGCGCCTCCGGGTCCATAGCCAGTCCCTCTTTGATAGCCCGGCCGAACTGGGCCCAGAAGCGGCCGTACTTTTCCGCGTCGTTTTTAGCCATGTCGCCCAGCTCGCGCAGCACCCGGCCGCGCAGGGTCTTGCCCAACTGGCGGATCAGGCGGGTGTTTTGCACCGTCTCCCGGCTGACGTTAAGGGGCAGGTCTTCTGAGTCTACCACGCCGTCCACGAAGGCCAGCCACCTGGGCAGTAGATCCTGGTTGTACTCCTGGATAAGGATGTTGTGCGAGTAGAGCTTCAGGCCCGGTTCTTTGCGGGCGTGGAGGACGCTCTTCTCCCGCTTGGCCGGGATAAAGAGCAGCGCCCGGACGTGCAGCGGCGCGTCTGAGGCCAGGTGGATGGTGGTCAATGGCTCCTCAAAGTCCAGCGTCAGTTGTTGGTAGAACTGCTTGTACTCGTCCTGGGTAGCCTCGGCCGCCGGCTTGCGCCACAGCGATTGCTGCTGGTTGGCCTGCTCCTGGCCGACGTAAATGGGGTAGCCGACGTAGTCGGAATGTTTTTTGACGATTTGCCGGAGCTTCCACTCGCTGGCGAACTCGCCGGCGTCCTTTTTCAGGGTGATGTGAATTTCGGTGCCCCGGTCGCTTTTGTCGGCCGGCTCGACCCGGAACTGGTCGTCGCCTTGCGAAATCCAGGCGGCTGCTTCGGCGTCCGGCCGGAAAGTACGCGAGACCACCCGCACCTCGTCGGCGGCCATAAAAACGGAATAAAAACCGACGCCAAACTGGCCGATAATCTCACCTGGGCTGGCTTCTCCTTCTTTGACCTTGTCGAGAAACTCCCGCGCCCCCGACTGGGCAATCGTGCCCAGGTTCTGCACCAGCTCCTCCCGCGTCATGCCAATGCCCGAATCCTTCACCACCAGCCGTTTCACCTCGCCGTCCTCGACCACGTCCACGTGTACGGCCAGCTCGGCCTGCGGCTCGTGTACTGCCTGGTTGGTCAGCATTTCAAAGTGCATGCGGGTCAGCGCATCCGAAGCGTTCGAGATAAGCTCCCGCAAGAAGATGTCTCGCTCCTTATAAAGGGAGTGAACGAGAATATCAAGCAACTGCCGGATTTCGGCCTTAAATTGGTAAGAATCAACCTGCGTCTTTTCTGCCTGTTGGCTCATTCTTTATCCTCCTCGTGCGTCGTTGTCAGCTCTCAGCCCTCAGCGTTGGCGTGCCGGTTGCTGGAACGCGTACTATGATAGGCAGCTTTTGTTAGACCGGCGTAAGAGGCGTCTTAATTCCCCTCAGAGCCGGCCGGACCATTATTACGGCGGCGGGAAATATAGACCACAGCGCCGGCGATGACCAGCCCAAGCCCGAGATAGAAAATCCAGGCGTCGCCGCCGGCGCCGCCACCGTTACCAGAGGCCGGGGTTGGCGTGACGGCCGAGGCGATGGCCACGGCCGGTTGGGTGGTCGTCGGTGTCACTGTGGGCGTCTCCGTGGGCGGCTGGGTGGCCGTCGGCGTGTCGGTCGGCGGTTGGCTGGTGTTGGTGGGTGGGACCGGTGTGGCGTTGCTGCCGGCCGGGCTGCGCGTGGCCGTCGCCGTGGCGCTGGCCGTTGGCGTATAGGTGGGCAGCGGCGTGCAGGCCGGCTGGAGCGTCGGCGCCCAGGTGGGGCCGGGGGTGGGTGTATTGCCGTCCAGCAACGGCGATTCCACCACCGGCACGTTGCCCGTGTAGCCCTGGACAGCCACGGCCTGGTCGGCGACCCAGCCTTCCTGATTGGCGGGCAACTGGATCAGCCACCAGGGAGCCTCGGCCGCCCGGCCAATAATCGGCCGGACCTCCAGGAAAACCAGTTCCCCGACGACGTCATAATCCAACCCTGGACCGTTACGTACGTTCACCCGCCCCCGAGCCTGGACGGTTGGCGGCTGGCCACACGCTGCGGCCGTCGGCAGATAGCCCCCCACCGGCGTGGCGGCAATATTCGTCGCTGCGGCCGTCGTCGAGGTGGCGGTGGGGCTGGAACCGGGTTGAGGCGTCGGGGGAACCGGCGTGGCCGTCGTACCAGGCGGTGGTGGAGGGGGCGGATCAGTCGGCGGGGGTGGTGGAACGGTGGGAGGCGTATCAGGCGTTGGCGTGCGCGAAGGGACCGTTTGCAGCCAGCCGCTGGCCGGCTGTTCCCCATGCGCCGGTAGCGCTAACGGCAACAACAAAGCCAGAATGAACAGAAAAAGGAGGGAGAGGGTACGTTTAGACATAAAGATTCTTGGTAATTGGGTAATTGAGTAAGTGAGTAATTTGCACTGGCCGAATCAATAACCAATAACCAATTACTTAATTACCAATTACTTAATCACAGCTTATTTCTTCCTTAACGGTAAATAACAGTAAACGAGCGATCCTGATCCAGCTCGGCCGAAAAAAGCACTGTCTGGCCGTTAACCGAATCGGCAGCCGGGATCGTTTGCGCCAGGCGGGCGCCGGGCGGCAAGACCACCGTCACCTGAAGTAGTTGCGGCCGGGCGCCAGCCTGTTTGGCCACTGTCAGGGTATATTGTTGCCGGCCGCCCAACGGCTGGACCACGCCGGCCGGCAGTTGGTAACGAAAAGAAGTCGTGACGCTTTCGCCCCGGGGCACCAGCAGGAAGTTCGCAAAAACGCTCATCGGGCCAGGATCGTCGGTCACGACCTGCGCCTGGCCGTCCCAGGCCAGACCGGTCAGCAAAACGCCCGCTTCCAGCGGGTGGCTGCTGGCCTCCAGCAGCGTGCTGCCGGCCGGGGTGTAGATGCGCACATAATCCCAATAGCAGCCGTTAATGAGATCTTCGTAGCGGGTCGCGCCGGTGTACGTAGCGCCCTGCCGGCAGGGCTGGCCGTCGGGGTTGATCGGATGGTTGTATTGAACGGCCAGGTCGGCCTGGCCGCCGCCCGTCCCGGTCAAGGTAACCTGGTAGGTCAGCTGGCGCTCAATGGCCACGCTGGCCTTGTTGAAGCCCACGCTGGTGTCTACAACCAGGAGAAAGTCCTGCCCGGCCGGGTTGGCCAGCCGCCCGTCCCAGCCCGTCTCGGCCATGATAGCCGCCACGGCCGGGTCGCGCAGGTAAATTTGTAAGTGGCCGGTGTCCACGGCCGCCTGGATGGTGCGCGCCAGGTGAATGGGGTCCAGCGTGGCCAGCCCCATCTCCAGCCGGGCACGAATGGCGCTGGCCAGTGGCCCCATAAAGGCCTTGCGTTGCACGACCCAATTGCCGGTCTGGTCCGGTTGCGGTCCCCACTCGGCCCGCAACTGGGCAATGACGTTCTCACTCGAGATCGTGGCCTCCAGTTCAGGCACCTGAACGGGGCCGGTAGAGGTCAAAAGCAGTTGCAGAAAACGCTGGTCAATGCCGATGGCTCCATCCAGGGGTACATTCTGCCCGTAGGTATAGAGCTGCATCACTTTCTCGGCCGAGGTCGGGAAGTCCGGCCAGTAGTTGGCGTCGCGAAAGAGAAATAACTCCGAGCCCATGAAGTCGTACAGTGGCTGAGGCGGAAAATCATAGGGCTTGTGAGCCCAATTGTCTATCAGGTAGGGGTCGCCAAAGTTGACGGACAGGATAGCGCCGTTTTCCACGACTATCAGGCCGGCGCCGCTAATAAAGCCACCCGTTGCTCGCAGCTCGTCCTCATTTTGGGCGACAATCAGGTAAGTCCGCCGGCCCTGGCTACCCATGATTTCCGGCAGGACCTGGGCCAGTTTCAACCCGTTACGGGCAATGGGCAGGTTATCGTCGGCCGCTTCCAGCAAGGTGCGGACACGCCAGGGCAGGCCCTCGACGTTGGTAATCGCGGCCCGGGCGGCCATGACCCTGTCCATGGCCGCCGCGGCTTGAACCAGGTCCGGCCCGGCCGCGTCTACCACCTGGAGCAAAACTGGGAGTTGGGAGACGCCCGGCTCTCCTGGCTGTTGCAAGAGCACCAGGGCCGGCTTCAGGCCACGCATGGCGTAGGCCGCCGCTTCGCTACCCGCGTCAGCCATTGTCATCAGTTCCGGGGTAGCGTCCAGCAGCGGCCCCACTTTAGGCAGCCAGCCAAATAAAGGGGCAACGGCCACAAATGGGGCAGCGTTGGACTTGAGCCGGGCAATGTCACCCCGGATGGCGACGACCAGGGCTTCGGTCTGGTCCGGGTCGGCGTTGGCCACTCCCTCAGCCATCAGGGCTTCAATCTCTGCCTGGCGGGACAGCAAAGATTGGGCGGCGTGGGCAGTGTTGAACCCTTTGAAACCCAACCAGCCCAGGGCCAGGGCCAGCCCGCCCAGGACGAGCCAAAGCGGCAGGCGATTGGCAATGGATTTTTCGGCTTCGATTGCCGGAGAGGAGATGGTTGATTCACTCATATCTTTACTCAAGACAAACAGTTTGGTCGGACCGGGCCAGAGGCGGGGCGACACAGACCGGGCGCTGGTCCCGGTTGCGGGCCAGGAAGCCGGGCACGTCGTCCTGGTCCAGGTGGCGCAGATCAGGATAGGTGCGACCGAGCTGCTCCCGGTACCAGTCAAACTGGAACAGATTTTGGTCTACGAGGACGATATCCA
The DNA here is from genome assembly GCA_022616275.1 of Chloroflexota bacterium. Taxonomy (GTDB): domain Bacteria; phylum Chloroflexota; class Anaerolineae; order Promineifilales; family Promineifilaceae. The sequence goes on along the minus strand of JAKEFB010000133.1, from coordinate 30,518 downwards.
GTCGCTGCCCCTCCACCTGTTGGAAATACCACAGGGCAAAAATCGTCTGGTCGCCCGGGGTCAACAAAACAGCGTTTTGAGGAACTTCCCACAATACATTTTCGGCCGGAGCGCGCATGGTTGGTCCATCACTGATGTCTTGAGCATTAAAGTTTAGCGCAAGCAGGACGCCGGGCAAGAGCAGGGCGGCCCACCCCAGACGTTTCAGGCCAGACGCTAATAGAACACTAAGAAGCAGGAGGCCGGGCAGAAAAAAGACGACGGCGTCCTGGCTGGCATAAGTGAAAGCGTAGACGGCGTAAAGGGCCGCCGTAGCCAGTAGCCAGGCGTAGACCGGCCGCTGCCCGTTCCTGGTCTCGCCAGCGCTCACCGCCAGCGGCAGGCCCAACCAGATAAGCGGGTTAAAGAGAACAGCTTGCCAGGCGTTGAGCCGGGCCGGCCACTGGCCGGCCGGGAGGGCCAGGGTGTTGCTACGGTACAGTTGGCCGCTCACCAGCCACCACCAGCCGGGCCACGTGGCCGGCCGGCCCCAGACGACAGGACTGCCGCTTTGGGCCAGCCAGGGGATGACCAGCAAAGGCGCCAGCCCGAGGAGCAACCCGGCCGCCAATAGGAGCCGGCCCCGCCGGGGCGTGAGCGCCAGGGCCAGGGGCAGCATCAGCAGGGAGGTGAGGTGGCTGCTAATGGCCAGCCCCAACCACAGCCCGGCCAGCCCGGCCGCCCACCCCCGGCTATTGAGTGGCCCAGGTCTTACCCGGCCCAATAGCGTCCATAGGAAGAGCGCCAGAAAGGCCAGGTTCAGCCCATAGACCTCGGTGATGGTGGCCTGGCTCCAGACCAGCGGGGTAAAGGCGAAGGTGAGCCCGGCCGCCACCCCGGCCCAATCGGTTCGTAGGCCCCATTGGCGTGGTTCGCCTGCCTTCGGGGGTTGGCGCACTTCGGCGCCCCCTAAAACGGCATTGGCCACGACCGTCACCAGGGCGGCGGCCACAGCTACGGCCACGGCCGAGAAAAGATTAAAACGGAAGGCCACCGGGCCAAGGGGCAAAAAGCTAAACAGTTTACCTAGCAAAACGTAGGTAGGATAGCCAGGTGGGTGGGGAACACCAAGCGTGACCGCGGCCGTAATCAATTCACCCCCGTCGCCGCCATAATGGGCGGCCGTCAGGTCCGGGGCCACGGTCAGCAAGTACACGCCAAAGGCTGTTACCCCCACCAACAACGGGCCAGCCAGGCCCGGCCGGCGCCACTTAATCTCCAATCTCCCGCTTCTAACGCGCCCCATTCCCTTTCAGAATGGCCGGGACAGTCTTGGCGGCAATAACCACGTCGCGCCAGAGAGAATAATTTTCAATGTAGTCCAACTCCAACCGGACGCGGGCGTCCAGGGGAAGGTCGCCGCGCCCGTTGACCTGCATCGGGCCGGTCATGCCCGGCTTGATGGCCAGACGGCGGCGGTGCCAGTCGTTATAACGGGCGGCGATGCGCGCTTCCTCCGGCCGGGGACCGATCAGGCTCATGTCGCCCTTGAGCACGTTCCAGAACTGGGGTAGCTCGTCCAGGCTCCAACGGCGCAGGAAACGGCCGACGGCCGTGATACGTGGATCACCCTTCAGCTTAAATACCGGCTCGTTCAGACTGTCCAGGTCAATCAATTTATCCAGCTCCGTTTCGGCGTTGGCGTACATGGAGCGAAATTTGTAGATGGTGAACGGCCGGCCACCCTGGCCAATGCGCTGCTGGTGGAAAAAGACCGGGCCAGGTGAATTGAGCTTGATCGCCAGGGCAATGAAGGGGCCAACCAGGCCAGCAAAGGACAGGCCAGCCAGGCTGGCAGCCAGGTCCATGCCTCTTTTACCCAGGTAGTTCAGCCCGCCAATGGTAGATTCTTCGCCGCTGATGCCCGGCCGCGGCCGGACCAGCCCCCAGGTGTAGCCCAGGCCCAAAGCCGTGGCCCGCACTGCCAGCAGCAAGGGAGCGGCCAGGGCCACTGTCCGGTCTTTGGCCCAGGCCTTGCCAACAAATGGCGCTGCGCTCAACAGAAAAACAGCCACCACGACGAACAGCAGCGCCAACGCCACCAACGGCAGCGCCGCCCATAGGCTGAGCAGGGTTGCCAGGGCCAGGAAATAGATGAGGGCCATTAACCCCATCTGGACTTTCATCACCTGGGGGGTATGCGAGTCCTGGACGCCCCGACCCGGGAAGCGGCGCACGACCTGGGCTTTCCAGTAGCCTATAGTGAACTTTTTGCGGAAATAACCAGGTATGGTCTGGCTGTGCAGGTGGTAGACCACGGCCGAAGGCTGGAAAACCATCTCGTAACCCCGGGCGGCCAGGCGAAAAGACAACTCCTGGTCTTCCAGGTAGGGAAAATTCTCGTCGAAGCCGTCGTTGGCCAGCAGGACGCTGCGCCGGTAGGCAGCCGAGTAAGTGTCAATAAAATCTATGCGGCGTTGTTTCCGCAGCCGGTCGTACTTATCTTCGTACTCAATCTGGACAAAGCGGGCGACCAGTTCCGGCTGGTGGGTCGCATAGGTGCCTTTGCCGCCGACGATGTCGGGGTTGGCAAAGGGGGTCGCAATTTCCACCAGCCAATCGGGCCGGGGGAAGCAGTCGGCATCGGTAAAACAAACGATTTCCCCTCGGGCAGCCTGGATACCGGTGTTGCGGGCGGCCGCCGGCCGGCTCCTGGCCTGGCGAATGACCGTAGCCCCGGCCGCAGCCGCCAGACGGGCCGTCTCGTCACTGGAGCCGTCGTCCACCACAATAATTTCATATTGATCACTGCCCAGCGTTTGCCGGCAAATGGCCTGCACGCAGTCGCCAATGGTCCTGGCGGCGTTGTGGGCCGGAATAACAACAGAAATCATACCTTTACACCGGAGTGTTGCGGTTCTTGGAGAACCACCCCCAATTACTCTGGGTAGCTGCCACAGCGCCCAGCACAATTTGTGGGGTGACGGCCACTAAATGATACACGATTGCATAACCAAGTATAACGCCGTCGTCGTCCAGGCCAAGCTGGTGGAGCATAAAAGCAACCAGCGCTTCAAAGATGCCTACGTTGCCCGGCGTGGAGGCCGGTATTGAGCCGATACTCAGGGTAAGGTGAACCAACGCGGCCGCCCGAAACCCCAGGGGAATGTCAAAAGCCAGGAATAGCACGCGGGGTGTCAGCACCGCCAGAAACATGGCGCTGGCGGAGACAAGCATCAATAAAAGCGTCAATCGAGGCGCCCGTAGCGCCGACAGCCCTTCCAGGCCAGCAGCTACCAGCTTCATCACCGGACGTCGCAGCCGACCCGGCAGCCAGCCGGCCAGCCACTCGACCAGGCGCAGGGCGCGGTGGGTCTGGTAAGCCAGCAGCAGCATACCAACGAAGCTGACCAGGGCTAACGAAGTGATGATCAGGGTGCGGTGGTTGCCGTAACCTGGCAGGATGACGGCCGCTCCCACCAGGAAGAGCGTCACCAGGGTAGTTACTACGTCCAAAGTTTTTTCAATTACCAGCGTGCTGAAAATACGCACTTTACCGTGAGGGGCCGATCGTTCCAGGGCGTATATGCGGGCCAGATCGCCCACCCGCGCCGGGCTGAGGGCGTTCACAAACTGGCCCAAAATGAGGGCGGAGTAGAGCGAGCCCAGGGGAGGCGCTGCCTCAGGCGGTACAAACATCAGGCGCCAGCGCCAGCTTTTGGTCAGGATAGTGGCCAGGATGACCAGCACCGCCAGGAAGACGTAACCAATCCGGGCTTGCTGCCAGGCGGCGGTGATATCCCCCCAGGTAATATTGCGGGTGATGTACCACAGGCCCAGAATGCCAACCAGGGTGCTCAGCAAGAGGCGCATCCAGGGGATGCGCCGGAAAGCGGCTGAAGGTGTCGCCGCAATCTCCTGTTTTTCAGCAATCAATTGTTCATCTCATTTTGTTTCTGGCCGGGCAATCAACGCGCTGGGATCACCCAACAAACCAAACGTGTCACTAATTTCCCGCAAACCATCATTACTGGCAACATCCAGCGCCAGCTTGGCCTGCTGGAGGGCGTCGCCAATGCGGGAAACGGCCGGGTCTTGCAGCGCACCTAACAGGTTGGCGCCAAAAGGTTCCTGGTGGGCGGACAAAGTCAGGCTGGTGGCAGCAATAATTATAACCGGCCCTTCTTCGTACGCCAGCATCAGTTCCGAGAGCGAGGTAATTTCCGGGTGGGCAAAATAGCCGGTCAGACAGGTCAATTGCAGCACAATGGGCGGCGAGCCGGTGGTATCCAGCTCCTCGACGGCTTCACTGGAAAAAACGCCGTCTTTCCCCCAACGTTCCAGACTGCCGTGGCCGGTGTAAGTGAGCAGCCACGCTCCTTGCTGCCAGGCCTGGGCCAGCTCGGCCGCCGGCGCACCATATAGTCGCGTAACCTGGCCGGCTGGTAAGGCGCTGGCCTGGATCAAGCTATCGCTGACCTGGGTAAATTCAGGGCTGGTCCCGTCGGCGGCGAAGATAACCTGGCCGGCTGTTTGTTCTTGCTCATAGGCCAGGGTTCGCCTCACCAGATCGGCGACCAGGCGCGGGTCGCCCACCGGCCAGCGGCCAACGGCCAGGTCCGGCCGCCAGTCGCCATCCACATCGGCCAACCGGGCGTCGCTAACCGTCTCACCACTAAAGCTGACCGGGACCATCGGCGCGGGCACGACGTTGGCCGGGCCAGTGCCCAGATAATGGCGGTAATCATAAGTGGCGTCGCCAACCAGGAAGAGATAGGCCGGCCTTGGCTCAGCCCACCTGGTCAGGGCGTGCTGGACAAAAGCGTTGATGGCTTCCGGCCCTTCCTGGCCGGAGCCAAACTCGTCGTAAAGCTCGGCCACAGGAATAACAGCTACAGCCAGCCCTTGCTCGCGCCTGGCCTGCGCCAGCGGTTCCAGGGCTGGCGCCAGGGCGTCTGTGGTCACGATCAGCAGGTCGGCCTGGTTGTGACTGTCCTGCCAGTGACTCTGGCGCAGCGGTTGGAGGCTATCCGGTTCCAGAGTGCCATCCGGCCCGACGAGGGCCAGTGAGCTTTCCGGCCGGGCGGCAAAGGTGGCCTGGCCATCCCCGTACTCCCAGCCGGTCAACGCCAGGGGCGCTTCTGGCCTGGTAACGTCGAAGAGCCAGGGCCGGTCGCTAAAGCCACCAACCGTTACCTGACCTTCTACGCCCGCTAAAAAGAAGCGGTCGTCGCTGGCCGCCGGCGGCGTCTGGTACATCACTTCCAGCCAGTCCAGGCGCATAATGTCTACCAACGTGGCCCCCTCCGCGGCGTTGTCGAGGACAATGGTGTTCTCGCCAGCCTGCAAAACGCCGGCCGGCGCCTCTACCTCGGCCAGGTGGTGGCTCTCGCCGTCCCAGCGGACCGTGCCCACTATCTGGCCGTTTATGACCAGGTCAAAATCATGATCGTTCTCGACGCTGTCGTTGTGGGTGGCTCCCCAGAGCTTCAGTTGCAGCCGGGCCGGCGCACTGGCCACGGCCGGCAGAGTGAATTCAATGGTCACCTGGCTCTGGACCTGGAGGGTGTGCCAGTACCACGGCTCCCCGGCCGTGTCGTCGCGTGCCCGGCCGTCGTACTCCTGGTTCTCTTCCAGGTGGAGCGTCTGCGGCACGGTAGCCAGCGGCGCAGCGCCGGCCGGTCCCGCTGTTGCTTCCGCCATGAGGAACCCTGCCTGCCCGGTCTGAAGCAGGTAGGGGCGAAGGGTGGTGTAGCGGCTGTCGGGCGCCTGTCCGTAAAAAATGAGCCCGTCGCTGTCCAGCAGGTAAGGGACCGGCCGGCCACCCTGGCTCAACGACACGTTGTCGCTGGCCAGGCGTTCCAGGGACAGACCGGCCCTTTGCAGGCTACCCAGGCTGGCCCGGTAAAAACCATCCTGGCTGACCAGGAGCTTGAGCGTGTCTGGGCGGAGCTGGCCTTCGGCCGGAACCCGGCTGGGCTGGTGGCGGGCCAGCATAAAGGCCAGGCTGGCGACAATGAGGAGCAGGACAAACAGGCCGGCTAGAAGATAAGCCCGTTTTCTCACTTTCATTGTCCTGGCTTTAGCGCTCTTTATTGACTGGCCGGCTGAAGAGCAAGATGGCGCCTAAAACACCCGCCCCAAAGACGAGAAGCGCGGCAATAAACCCGCCCCACAGAATCAGCGTGCTGCTTCGCCCGGCAGCTTCTTCAGACTGTTGGTTCTGGCCTTCTGGGGCGCTATCGTCGCCGATAGCTGCCGGCTGGGTTGATTGCTGGACAGGTATAGGCTGGGGTGTGCTATCTACGTTGGCGTTGTCCGGCGAATTCGTTCCACCAGGATAAGGTGAGGCCGCCAGATCGGCCGGCTCTGTCTGGTCGCCGGCCGGGTAGCCAGGGCTGCCGGCCGGCGTAACAACGCCAGGCGTAACGGGTGGCGGTGGAGAGGCGTCGCCGGCCGGTGTGGCTGATGGAATTTGGGCCACACCCTGGCTAGCGGCTGTAGGATTGCTGCTGGCCGGCGGCCGGGTGGTAGCTATAGGTAGAGCGCCGGCCGGTGTGGGTGGTTGGCTGGTGTTCGTGGCTGTCTGGCCGGCGGCCGGGGTCGAGGTGGGTAACTGGCTATTGCCGCCGGTTGCCGCCGTAGCCGAAGGGGTGGTCGTGCTGGTGGCTCCGGCCGGCGACGTGGCGCTGGGCGTCGGCGTGCCTGTCTGGCCCGGTTGCGGCGTCGGCGTCCGCGTCGCCGTGGCTGTTGGCGTCGGCGTGGTTGGCCCGGCCGTGACCGGGATCGGGTCCACCGGGTTCTCGTCGCCATCATTTTCAATTTCAATGAGCTTGTACCAATAGGTCACGCCATTCATGGCGGTATCGTCGGTGACTTCGTATTCGGCGCCGGTAATACCATCTCCTTCGCCGGGGATAAAACCGATGTTGTCGAGCGGCAGATAGGGACTGCCGCTGGCCGGCGCTCGTTCCAGCCTGAAACCGGCCGTGTTAAATTCGCTGGCCGTAGCCCACTGTAGCAAGACGGCGTTATCCAGCCCGAATCCCTGGAAGTAGAGCAGGACGATGGCTTGCGGTTCTTCGGCCGCCGGCGCTGCCACTGCCGGCGCCCCGGCCACTATCCATCCGGTCCAGGCCAGAATGAAAACACCGGTGAGTAGCCAGCGTAAAGAGGGTAACTGCTTAAAAAGCATAAATGATTTCTCACGCGCACCAGGCTGGCTGGTTATTATGGCGCACGAACAAGAATAGGCAAGAAAATCCTTTGCTCGACGAGCAAATAGACGGTGGCCGTGGCCACACCACCATTGCCATCCTCGGCCGTATAGGTAAATGTATCCAGGCCGCCGTAGCTGGCGTCCGGCATATAGATAAATGAACCGTCGGCGTTGAGCGCCAGCGTCCCGTGAGTGGGATCGCTCAGGATGGCGGCCGTCAGGGGATCGCCATCCGGGTCGTTATCATTGGCCAGAACGCCCGGCGCACTGACGATCAGGGGCGCGCCCGCAGTCCCATAGAGGTCGTCGGCCGCCGTCGGCGGATCGTTTGTCTCGCCGACCGTAATAGTCACGGTGACAGGATCGCTGAAACCGCCCTGACCGTCGCTGGCCTGGTAAGTAAAGTGATCGTCACCGTTAAAGTTGTCGTCCGGCGTGTAGACAAACGAGCCGTTGGCGCTCAAGGCCAGGTCGCCGTTGTTGGTGGTTGTTTGTAAGACCGCCGTCAACGGATCGCCGTTGCCGTCATTATCGTTGCCCAGCACGCCGGGGGCGCTCACCGTCAGCGTCACCTCTTCGTCGGTGGCATAACTGTCGCCGGTGGCCACCGGTGAAACGTTCAATATCTGGATCGAAGCGGTGTCGCTCTCGTCGCCAGGTACAATTTCCAGCCCTGGGCTGCCGGCCAGGGCCTCGTTGGTAATTAAGCCAGCCCCAACTGTGCCAACCCCGGCCGTTATCGTAATCGTCGCCGAACCACCCCAGGGCATGCCCTGGTTCACCGGGTCATCGCCGAACAGCAACTCGACCATCACGTCGTTGCCAACGTTGTTAATCGTCGTGGTAACGGACGCAGTCGCCGACACGAAGCTCAGCCCGGCCGGCAGCGTGTCGGTGATGACCGTGCGGCCCGGATAGAGGCCGTTGTTCGTGACTTCCAGGACAAAGTCAACCTGATCGCCCGGTTCCGCCTGGGTCTGAAGGGCACTCTTTTGCAACTCCAGGTCCGGCCGCATCAACTGCATGGCCGGGTCGGCTTGCAGAAGGAAGCTATGCAGGAGCGACGGGTGGCCGGGGCTCAGGCTATAAGCCAGCTTGGCGTAACTGGTGGCGTCGCCCACGGCCGTCATCCCAGCGCTAAAGAGGCCGTCGTAAAAACCTTCCACGATGAGCGAATGATCAGGAGAGATACCCAGTCCGGTCGAAGACCAGTGAGCCATTGTACCCTTGTCGGCCGCTTTCAAGAACGTTTCACTCAAAGAGACTATGGTCGGGTAAACAAAGTAGCCGTCCAGGCAATCGCCGGTCACGATCATGACCGGCCGGGCCGAATTGGTCCACAAGGGAACGTCGGCCGTGGAAAGGATAACTTTCGGCGAGCCGGCCCAGGCGTTCAGAGAACCATGACCTCGATAATTGAGCAGAGTTGTGCCGGTGTTGTTGAGATAGCCAAACATCTGGGCCCGTAAGGCATCCACGTCGCCAATCGTCGGGCTGGGTGGCAGGCACAGCGGGATCTGGTTAAAAACGTCCGGGCTATGGGCCGCGACCAACTGGTTTTCCAGGCAAAAGTCGCCGGCCTGGGGGTCTGGGTCATCGCTGACAAAGAGCAAGTTATACATCCAGCTCTGGGGTACCAGGTGATTTTGTTCGTAAAGAATGATCTTGTCCACAATCGCCGTGGCTTCGGCCGGCGTAGACAGTGGCAACCGCCCCACAGCCACGTCCGGCACCAGGTCGCTGCCACTGAGCAGGCTAAAAATGTGGTCCGAAGGAATCTGGCCCTGGTAAGGATCAACAAAAACCAGGTCCGTCACCAGGTATTGGGGTGCAAACCAGCCAATGTTGTCGCGGGGATTGACCGTGGCGTCGCCGGCCAACAAAACGTAGCTGGGAGCCACCTGCCAGGTAGCCAAGGCATGAAGTAGATAATCGTGAATGGCGGCCGGGATAGGCAGGCCATAGCCGTATTGGTTGACGACATCTTCAATGTCCACCACGTGGGTTTGCAGTCCGCCGTACTGGGGCAAACTCCGGTGACTGGCCAGGCGATTCGTTTCGGTGATAAAGTCGTGGTAGCTGATGGCCAGCCACTCAGCCTGTCCACCGGGCGGCTCCAGGCTAGGGGGCACGTATTGGCTGATGGCCAGGGGCGCCAGAACATTGCCGGTAGAGGTGGCGATAAACGTTTCCCCGGACGGGTGATTGCTGCCAAATATGTACGTATACGGCCCACTGCCGCTAACTGTGGCCCCGTTAACGACGACCGGCGCTTGCGGATCGGTAACGTTCCAGATTAAGACGTTAGCGGCCGCGCCCTGGCTATAGCCCTGGACGTTGAACTGTCGCTGGCCACCCACCTCGTCGCTGAACAATAACTGATCGTTGACGGCGATGAACTGTCGCTGGTATTCCACGGTAATTCGGTTGGGGTAAACGCCGTTGTTTCCTGCGCCCACAACCGCGTTGGTGGCCAGGACGACCTGAAACTGGTTCACGCCGTCAACAACACTGTTCGCCGGCGCCGTGCTGGTGATGTTGACGTTCTGTTTATCATACCAGGAATGGGAGCCATAGTTTGGATGGTTATTCATGTAGACCCGGACCACGTGGGGTTGCGGGACTCCGCCATTGAAGGGGCTCCACTTTGACGAGAACTCGGCCGTAAACGCAGCATCAGGCCCGCTGAGCGCCGGGTTGGGCAGGGTGATGGGATAGGTCCTGGTGATGGAGGCAACCGTGCTCTTAGAGAGCCGGTCCCAATACCAGGCGTCTGGTTCGTTGGGGAAGCTGGCCCATTGGTCGGTCCAGCTCGGAAACCACCAAAGCTCCGGTTCGCGGGTCACGCTGGAACGAAAGCTGGTAGCTAACGGGAAGCCGCTTTGTGAATTGATGGAACTGACCAGGGTTGGCGTCCCCCCGGCCCACAGCCAGTAGACGTTGTTAATGAAGAACTGTTTTTCCAACCGGGAACCGTTAAAGGCCCAGCCGTAGAAGCGCACCTTTTCTCCAGGCTCAAATTGTGTGTCGCTATCCCCGACGAACTGGTAGGCGACAGGGTCGCCGCGATAGAGCATCTCAAAGGTCTGGGGATTGGCGTTGGCTACGTCCATCCCGGCCGCCTGCAAGTCGGCGTAGGTGATTTCGTAAATACCGTCCTGGTTGACCTCGACTTTGTAAACGTCTACCCCGATGGGTAACTCAGTCGCCGGCTGCCTCAAATCGGCCGGCAGACTTCGCCACGATTTAGCCTGTTCGGAGTTGAGCGCCAGTTGGGCCAGGGCCTGGCCGTGCTGGTCGTCGTGAGAATGGGCCGGCCGGGAAACAGCCAGTTCGCCGCCGGTGAACGTTAATTCCACGTGTAGTTGCCGGACGTGAACGATTTCTTCGGCCACCGGGTTATAGCGCAAGGGAAAAAGTGACAACCGGACCAGGCGCACGTCCCGGTAATACATCGGCTCGGACAGTTCGTAGCTTTGGGTTGGGTAAAGAGTATGGCGGTTGTAAATAGCTGGGTCCGGTTCGGCCGCCAACAAACTTTCGTCTATAGCTGCCAGGCCCTCCGGCAGACCTTCCGGCGCTTCCCTGACCTGGACAGTGGCCGGGTCGGGCGCCGGCCGGACCAGAGCCGCCGACCGGCTGGTTGGCCCGGTCTCGTCTACCCGAACCTGCACCCCGGCTTCTGGCGGCAGGATAATCAGAGTGGTGTAATAAGGTAAGGCGGGCGCGCCGGGCGTTTTTACCTGGCCGTTGAGTCCGGCCGCTTTGACGTCGCCCTGGCCGTTGGTCGTAAAAGAAGGGATATTCAGAGAGAAGCTGAGGCCATTATCCAAAAATACCACATCACCTGCACCCGGCCTGGCATCCAACGCCGGATGATGGTCACGGCCGGCCGGAAGCGAGTTGCTGCTGGCTGTAGAAAGCGAAAAGAATAAAGAGGCAACCAGCACGAGGGCGATTGCGGCAAATTGTCTATTAGGCATAAATCCGTTTTCCTATACTGTTTTAATTTTTCCAGATCAACAGCCCTCGTTCGTCTAAATCGCCCAGGAAGGCCAGGACATCATTTTGAGCCTGTTCGTTCTCTACTTTGTACTGTTGAACCAGGCGGCTGATAATATCGGTCACCCGGTTGTTGCCGTCCATTAAACCCCAGATAAAGGTACCGACGTCGTTGAAAACAGTCACCCGGCCACTTTCCGGGGTAACTATGACAGCGCCGTCTTCCAAAACGCGCCAGATAAGCTCTGGTGTTGGGCTGGGAATTTGATCCAGGTTCATTCCTCAGACCTCGCTTTTAAACCGTAAAAGAGTAAAAAGAGGCCAATGAAGCTACTAAGCGCTGCCAGGGCCACGACCCACCAGGCTACCAACGGCGTGGCGCCGGAAAGCACCTCGTGCTGCTCCGTGGAATTGTCGTATTCCACGTCCTCCAACCGGTAGTAATAGCTCTTGCCGCGCTCTACGCCCTCGTCCACGTAGAGGTACGTAGCTCCGGATTGGGCATCGGCCTGGCTGGGGATAAGGCGTTCGTTAATTTTGACAAATTCACCAGCGGCCGATTCGCTCCGGTAGATGTTAAAACCGGCCGTCTCGAATTCCGTTTCCGTAATCCACTCAATCTCGATTTTAGGTGGCGTTAGCAACTGAATGAGCAGGGTGGCCACGGCCAGCACCAACCACAGGCTGCCTAGAAGGAGCATCACCCGAGGTGGGTGTTTTTGTTGCCGTATCTCCACAATTTTTACATTCTAACAGATTCGCCTTACAATTTGTATTACAAAGTTGAGCGAGAGCAAGAGGTAGAGGCAGAGTAAATGGCTAAATCACACACCCAATATGTTTGTCAGCGGTGCGGCCGGATAACGGCCGCTTACGTAGGTAAGTGCCCCCAGTGCGGCGAATTTGGCACGATGGTTGAGCAGGTCATTGCGGCCCCTGCTGGAACTACCGCCGCCCGGCGGCCGACAGCCGGTCCTTTGAGCACGCCCCAGCGGCTGGCCGATATTACCAGCGACGGCCTGACCCGGTTGCCCTTGCCCCTGGCCGAGTTTTCTCGGGTGCTGGGGGGTGGGATCGTGCCCGGCTCACTGGTTCTGGTGGGTGGCGACCCGGGCATTGGCAAGTCCACCCTGTTGCTGGAGGTGGCGGCGATGGTGGCTAACAACCACGGCCGGACGTTGTATATCTCCGGCGAGGAAAGCCTGCGCCAGATCAAAATGCGGGCCGACCGGCTGAGTATTAATGCCCAGGAGCTGTTCCTCGTCACCGAAACAAACCTGAACGTTATGCTACAACACATTGAGCAGTTTCAGCCGTTATTGGTGATTGTAGACAGTATCCAGACCACTTACCTGGACGACCTCCAGTCCTCGGCCGGCAGCGTGAGCCAGGTGCGAGAGTGCGCCAGCCGTTTCCAGGAACTGGCCAAGAACCTGGGGGTGACTGTTTTCCTGGTCGGCCACGTGACCAAGGAGGGGGCAATTGCCGGGCCACGTGTCCTGGAGCACATTGTAGACACGGTCCTTTACCTGGAAGGGGACCCGTTTCATACCTATCGCCTGCTGCGTAGCGTGAAGAACCGTTTCGGGGCGACCAGTGAAGTAGGGGTATTTGAGATGGTCGAACAGGGGCTAAAGGAAGTGCTGAACCCCTCGGAGGCGTTCCTGGCCGAGCGCCAGGTGAACGCGCCCGGCTCGGCCATTGCCGTGACGATTGAGGGCACCCGGCCGTTGCTGGTAGAAATCCAGGCCCTGGCCAGCACGACCACCTTTACCAACCCGCGGCGAACGGCTAACGGCATTGATTACAACCGGCTGCTATTATTGACGGCCGTGTTAACACGGCGGGTGAATTTACGCCTGCACGACAAGGACGTTTTCGCCAACGTCATCGGCGGCCTGCAAATTGACGAACCGGCGGCCGATTTGTCGGTGGCGGTGGCCATTGCCAGCAGCGTCAGGGATCGGCCGGTCCACGCCGACATGGCTTTTATCGGTGAGATCGGCCTGAGTGGTGAGCTGCGCGCCGTCAGCCAACTGGAGACGCGCCTGCGCGAGGCCCTGAAGCTGGGCTTCAAGCGCTGCGTCGTGCCTCGTTCCACTCGCAAACAGGCAGCCATCTTCCCCGAAGGGCTGGAAGTCATCGGCTGCCGTTCCCTCCCCGAAGCACTTCAGATAGCGTTGCTGCCGGAGTAGTTGAGATTTCTACTTAGTACGCCAATGTCACATTTTTCGGGGCTTTATGCAGAAAAGGCCATTTTGCAACCGCATCTAACCTAGGAGTTTCGATGGTCAAACCTTCCCTCGGCGTGATTTTTCATCCGCAGTTTCCACCAGAAACCTTTGTCGATTATGCCCGTCGTGCGGAAGCACTCGGATTCGATGAACTGTGGTTGTGGGAAGATTCTTTCCTCGCAGGGGCGTTGACTTCTGCGGCGTTGGCGCTCGCCGGAACGCAGCACCTGAAAGTCGGCATTGGCATCATGCCTGTGACGGTGCGCAATCCATTGTTTATCGCGATGGAAATCACGACCCTGGCACGGTTATTCCCAGGCCGCTTCCTGCCGGGTTTTGGACACGGTTCAGCCGCATGGATGAAGCAGATCGGCGCTTACCCTAAATCGACGATGAAAGCCATTGAAGAAACGGTGATTGCAGTCCGTGCTCTCTTACAAGGAGAAACCGTCACGATGCCCGGCGATCAAGTTCACCTGGACAATGTAACCATGCATCTGACGCCGCACAAAGTACCGCCCCTGTTTATCGGTGCGATGCGTGAGAAAACGCTGCGGTTAGCCGGACGTGTAGGTGATGGAACGATCCTGACCGAGATGTCATCGCCCGCCTATGTACGCTTCGCGCGGGAACAGATTGCGGCAGGCATGGCAGAAGGCGACCGCACTAAGAACCATGTGGTTGTCTACTTGCATACTATCATCGGCGCGGATGGCACAGCACGCCAGAAAGTTCGCCATGCACTTGCGCCCCGATTCGCCTGGGGCAGTCCGCTGCTTGAACCGTTGGGAATCGCGGCAGAGGCAATGAAGCTGTACCAGGATTATGGTGCAAGCGGAGCAGCCGAACGTATTCCGGAAGAATGGTTGGACGAACTCTCCATATCAGGCACGCCTGACCAGGCGGCGGCGAGTTTCAAGCGGCTGGCAGAGGCAGGCGCAGATTCAATTGTGTTGCAGCCGCTAGAGAACGATCCAAATTGCCTGGATGATTGTGGTCGGTATTTACTGCCACTTCTGAAATAGGGAGACAGCTACTGCCTATGCCGGCCGAGGTAGAGGAATAGCCCGCCGGTGATGGCCAGCAGGGCGACGATGCCGATGAAAACGGGCACGATGCCGTTGCCGGCCGTGTCTCCCGGCAACACCGAGGCTGAAGCTCCCGGCGCGCCTGTGTCCACAGCCGGCGAGGTAGGCGAGGCAGTGGGTGGGGGTGGCGTGGCCGTCGGCGTGACGGTGGGCGTGACGGTTGGTAGGGGCGTCAGGGTGATAGTCGGCGTTGGGGTGGCCGCGTCGCTGGAGCCGCCGACTTCTTGCGGCGTGGGCAGCCGGCCGACGATGATTTCCTGCCCCAGTTGCAGCAGGCTGGTCTCGCTCAGGCCATTGAGCGCGTACAACTCCTCCAGGGTCAGATCGTACTTGACGGCAATGCTGATGAGCGTGTCCCCTTCCTTGACGGTATAGACGATGGCTCCATCTTCCCGGACCGCCGTATCTGGAAACCCGCTCAGGAGCGGCTGCTGGGGTTCCGGGCTGCTGCCGCCGATGCCCAATACGATTTGCTGGCCAATGATTAGAAGCGAATCCTGGGTCAGGTTGTTCAGCTCGTATAATGTTTGCAGCTCGACGCCGAAGCGGGCGGCGATGCTGATCAGCGTGTCGCCGGCCACGACTTCGTAAATGATCCGGCCGTCAGCTCCTGGTGTGGGCGACGAAAAGGGGGTGGGGCTGCTGGTTGGCTCCGGCGTATTGCTGGGCGTGGGCGACGGGCCGGGCGTCTTGGTGGGGGGCGGCGTAGGCGACGGGCCGTCGGTAGGCCCTGGCTGGACGGCCGGTGGTGGACCCAGCGTGCCCGATTTAAAACCGCTACTCAGTTCGGCTGTCAGCTCCAGGTAACTGGCCCCAAACTCTACACTGGGCTCAACGTTGCTGCCTTCGGCCCACTCGTTAAAGGAGTTGACGATCAACATATCCGGCGAGCTGGCGGCTGCGCCGGCGAAGCTGGCCCGGTAATAATCTCCGCCGGCCCGGTTACGGACAAATGAGGCGTCACCCCGGCCGAGCAGCGAATCGTCAAAGCCAGGCATGGCCGTAGCCACCCAGTACTTAGAGCTGCTGTAACCGCGCGTCGCCGCTGCCCAACTGGCGGCCGTGCCGGCCGGGTTGTCCGACCAGGCGGTATTATAAAGGTGCAGGCCGTCAAAGACGGAGAGGTAGGCGGTGTTGGAGCCTTCGGAAATCCAGATGCTATTCCGGTTCGGGTCCGCCTGGTTGCGAATGGCTTCCCACTCGCCGACGCTTAGCAACCAGTTGGCCCAGAAGAAGATGACCGGCTTGCCGCCCAGGCGCAGGTAGGCGGGATGGTTGGCATGGGTCGCCAGGAGCGTGCTGAGGGCCGCCGCCCGATCATTGTTGTTACTGAAAAACGGGCCGCCGGTCTCAAAGTCCACCGCCGCCTTAAAACCACTGCCCCCGGCAATGTTGAGCAGCGCCTGAAAGTTGGTTTCTGTCTGATTGCCGGTGGCCTGCGGCCCATACCAGCTCTGGACGAAGCCGTCTATGCCGGCCGAGCGAGCTTCGTTGACGTGGCGCTGGATGACGCCGGCGTCGGTAGAGTAATAGGGTTGGGGCGGCTGGAAAGGGGTCCGGCCGGGGCCGAAGGAGCCTGGGCTATACCAGGCGTAGTAGAAGGCCAGGACCAGGCGCGTTTGCCCCTGGGCAGTGGCTGGTTGGAGGGGCGTCGCCGGCCGGCCGGCCAGCGCCAACAGCCAGCCGGCCAGCAGAGCCAGGAGCCACAACCGGGATCTCAGGCGTGTATCACTCATCAGAGCAGGTCGCTACTGCGGGCCAAGGTAGCGGTATTCAAGCCGTGGAGCTGCAAATTCTTCGATGGCTTGGAGAACCTGGTCCGAGTCGGAGCTGTTCAGGCGACTGTTAACCCCTCCCAGGAGCTGGGAGAGAGTGGCCGGGTGTTCGTATTCGACGATGCGTGGCTCGCCGCTGATGCCGCCCAATTCGGCCGCCTTGTCAATGGCAGCCTGCAGGTCACCCAATTCATCTACCAGGCCAATCGCCAGGGCCTGCCGGCCGCTGTAGATCCGGCCGTCAGCCAGGCGCCGGACTTCTTCCTCACTCATGTTGCGGCCCTCAGCCACCACGCGGACGAATTCGCTGTAGCTTTCGGCCACCAGGCCCTCGAATATTTCCCGGTGTTCCGGCTCCAGTTCTTCCCACAGGCTGCCCATATCTTTGTTAGGGCCACTGGTGATGGTAACGACTTCCACGCCCAGCTCATTCATAAGTTCTTCGGCATTGATAATCGTGAAGATGACTCCAATGCTGCCGGTGACGCTATCTGGCCGGGCGAAAATGTAGTCGGCCGGGGCGCTGACGTAGTAGCCACCGGAAGCGGCCGTGCTGGCCATGCTGACGACGACCGGCTTGCCAAGCTCTTTGACCACCTCGTAAATCTGGGCCGAGCCGGTGACGGTGCCGCCGGGGCTGTCCACGCGCAGTACAATGGCCTTCACGCTCGGGTCGGCCGCGGCCGCGCGCAAGTCGGCGATGACGACGCCGCTGGTTGCCCCCACGGTGTAGTCGTCATCGTCGCTGGCGCTAATGACCCCTTCCACCCGCACAATGGCCACGGCGTCGCCAAGACCACCGCTGGATACCGGGCGGTTGCCGCCGCCGGCAGCGGCTCCGGCCACGGCCAGGCTGAGCATGGAGACAAAGATAAGCATGCTGCAACCAATGACCGGCAGCATAAAACCAATCACAACGCTGATCAGCGCCCATAAAACAGTCCGGTTGCTCTCCGTTCCCCTGGCCGGCGGCGCAGGGCGCGCGACGATGGGTGGCGTTTTCTCTTCCATGTTTCTTACTCCTCAAATCTTGCTACTTGCCTACTTGCCACTTGCAGCCTTGCGCCATGCCGCCTGCCTCTTCCTTATTTGCCTTTGATGCGTAAAAAGTGGCGCTTCCCCACCTGGATAATTTGCTCGTGATTGGGTTCGAGCACCAGGTGGACGTCTTCGACCTTGTGTCCGTTCAGGCGTACGCCACCTTGCTGAATTAACCGGCGGACCTGGCTTTTGCTAGAGGCCAACCCGGCTTCGTAAATGAGGTCCACCAGGCCGGCCGGCTCGACCAGCGTCCTCTCTACCATCTCGTCCGGCGCTTCTTTTTGCTGGAAAACCTGCCGGAAGTGCGCTTCTCCGGCCGCCGCTCCGTCCAGGCCATGGAACATGCTGACAATTTCGCGGGCCAGCTCCATCTTGACATCGCGGGGGTGGCGGCGGCCGCTCTCCAGGTCCTGGACGATGGCGGCGATGGCCGCCGGCTCGTAGCGGGTTACCAGCCGGAAGAATTGAGGCATGACCTGGTCTGGCAGGCTCATCACCTTGCCGTACATATCCTCTGGCGTGGCGCGAATGGGAATGTGGTTGCCCCGGCTTTTAGACATGCGAATCACACCGTCAGTGCCAGGCAGGATGCCGTGAATGATGGCGATTTGTGGTTTCTGGCCCTGGGCGCTTTGTAGCTTGCGGCCGGCCGTGACGATGTTAAACAACTGGTCGGTACCGCCCACCTGGACATCTGTCTCTAGGGCCACGGCGTCGTACCCTTGCAACAGAGCGTAAAAGAACTCGTGCAGGTAGATGGCGTCGCCGGCCGCGAACCGGTCGCGGAAATTCTCGCGGGTCAGAAATTGCTGGACAGTGAAGTGGCTGGCCACGTGGATGAACTCCTCCAACGTCAGCTCCTGCAGCCAGGCGTGGTTGAAGCGAATGGTCGTCTTTTTCCGGTCCAGAACGGCAAAAGCTTGCTCGGCGTAAGTGGCGGCGTTGGCCAGTGTTTGCTCCAGCGTCAGTTGCGGCCGGAGTTGGTCCTGGTCGCTGGGGTCGCCAATGAGGCTGGTAAACGTGCCAACCAGAAAGACGACCTGGTGGCCCAACTCCTGGAACTGGCGCAGTTTGTAAAGGGGTACAGTATGGCCTAGATGCAGGTCGCTGGTGCGGGGGTCGAAGCCGCAGTAGACGCGCAGCGGGCGGCCCTCGGCCAACCGCTGGCGCAGCGCTTCTTCCATATTCTGGCGCAGGGTCTCGTCGCCATACTCCGTGCCCTGCATGAGTATGGCCACTTGTTCGTCAATGGGTCGTAGCATGGCGGGCTATTATAGCCAAATGTGCCAAACCCCGCAGGTTTTCAAAACCTGCGGGGTTTTTCCAGATAAAAAGTTGTGCAAAATTTCATTTGTGATAAGATTCATTCCCGTTGCACAGTGCCAACAATATTGGACGCTGTTTTCCGCTCTTGACAAGGATCAAGGGCAATGCTCGCCAGAGTGATTCCAAGGAAAAGGAGGTAATGCGACGTGCGCGAGTACGAAGTCACGGTTGTTTTTAAATCTGGCCTGGAAGATGACGCCCGCAAGCAGTTGATTGAACGGGTGACGGGCTGGCTGACCCACGGCAATGACGAAGCGGACAAGCCGGTGGTGAACCACTGGGGCCAGCGGACCCTGGCCTACCCGATCAAGAAGTTCACCGAGGGTTATTACGTCTTCTATGAGGCCAAGCTCGACCCGGCCCGCATCAACGATGTTGAACGCAACATGTTGTACGTGGACGACATTCTGCGCCACCTGGTCGTGCGCAAGGAAAGCTAGAGCGAGAGGTAGAGTTAGAGAGGACCAGGCGATTGATGCTTGTTATGAAAAATGAGATTGCTGAGAGCTGAAAGCTGATGGCTAATAGCTGATAGCTGACAGCTTTTGTAAGGAGTAAACGATGGCAGACGATAATCTGCAAGACGATGATGCCCTTTCAACCAGTCCTTACCATCGCAAGCGGCGTATCTGCGCTTTTTGTGTGGAAAAGGTAGACCACATTGATTACAAGCAACACGAGATGTTGCGGCGTTACGTTACCGAACACGGCCGGATACGGCCGCGGCGGCAAACCGGCACCTGCGCCAGACACCAGCGTAGCCTGGCTGCGGCCGTGAAGCGGGCCAGGCATCTGGCCCTGCTGCCGTTTGTTGCTGACTAAAGCCGGCCGCAGGAAACAGTATGGCTAAGAAGCGTAGAGTAGACGTAGAAGAGCAACAACGCCAGAGCCGCAAGGAAATTCTCCTGGCTCGCCGGCAAGAACGCCAGACCCGGCAGATACGCCTGGCTATCCTGGGCGTGCTGGGCTTTTTAATTATCATTGTGGCCGTGGGCCTGGTAAATGAGCTGGTTATCAAGCCGCAACAGCCGGTGGCGGTTGTCAATGGCCAGGCCATTACAATGGGTGAGTGGCGTGATCGCGTTCGCTTCCAGCGGGCCCAGATTGTTCTTGGCCTGGAAGACCTGGCGACGACGTTTGGCGGCGACGTGGGCCTGGTGCAGCAGTACGCCGGGCAACAGATCAACCTCTTGCTGGATCCGCCAACCCTGGGGCAGGTGGTCCTGGACGAGATGATTGACCAGGAATTGATCCGCCAGGGGGCCGAGGCGCGAGGGATTCGGGTGACGGACGAGGACGTGCAAAAGGCGATTGAGGAGCAGTTTAGCTTCTTTGGCGGCCTGTCGCCCACACCCCTGCCCACAGCCTCGGCTACGGTTCAACCGACGCCGTCGCTGACGCCTATTCCCACGGAAGTGATAACGGAAGTGGTGCCCACCAATACGCCGCTGCCGACGCCGACCCTGGGCCCCACCAGCACGCCCCGGCCGACGTCTACACCGGTGAGCCAGGAAGCGTTCCAGGAAGATTACCAGGAGATGATTTCTCGTTTCGGCAGTTACGGCGTGAGCGAGGAAACGTACCGGGCGGTAATCCGGGCCCAGTTGTACGAGGAGCGACTGACTGAAGAGCTGGCGGTAGATGCCGAAGTGACCGACGAAGCGGAGCAAGCCAGTCTTTACTATATTGCCTTTGAAAGCGAGGAAGAAGCCCAGGAGACGCTGGAAGCGATCCTTGACGGTGAGTACCTGACGATCTGGAATACCATCCGCAGCCGGCCGCCCGACCCCGAATCGGAGAGCACGGCCACGGCCGGCGAACTGCTCTGGCGCAGCCAGAACAACTACGAGAGTTTCCTGGGCGAGGAAGTGGCCAATGCTGCCTTTGAGTTGCCGCTCGACGAGCCGAGCGACATCCTGGTCCAGCCGGGTGCGGCTACGGCTGAAGGTGAGGAGGCGCCGGACCGCTACTTCATTATCCAGGTCAGTGGCCGAGAAATCCGGCCGTTGAGCGAAAGCGAGATTAGCAGCGCTGAGCAAACAGAACTGGCCGAGTGGTTGGAAGGCCAGCGGATCAATAACGTGGAGACGTTTGATCGTTGGCGGGCGAACGTGCCGACCCAGCCGGTGCTTGATCCCAGCTTCCTGGTCCAGCCGACGCAGGCGCCGCCCCAGCCGACGATCCCGGTTGAGATACCGGAAGAGCTACCGACCAGCGCGCCGGCTACAACCGAACCAGCGGCTGAACCGACGGAAGGGTCGTAAATAAGCGTTGCTGTTTGTAAAAGCAGAAAGGCCGGATTGTCTCCACAACCGGCCTTTTTTCGTTGGTTCAGGTGACAGTCACTTCAAAAGTGACTGTCACCTTCTGGGAAGGATACGATGAATGAACCAGCCCCCTGGTGGAAAGGCTCGCGCGGCGAGTGGTACGTCGTGGTTCAGTTTCTGCTCTTTGCTGTGGTGCTGCTGGGCCCCAAGGAGTTGCCTGGGCTGCCGCGTTGGGCTGAGCCCTGGAAAACAGTTGGCCTGCTGGTGGGGCTGGCCCTGGGAGCGGCCGGCGGGGCGCTGGGGCTGGCTGGGATAGTCAGCCTGGGGAAAAATCTAACGGCCGTGCCTCACCCCAAGGAGGACGCCACGCTGGTGCAGAGCGGCGCCTACCGCCTGGTGCGCCACCCCATTTACAGCGGCCTGATCCTGGCCAGTCTGGGCTGGGCTTTCGTCAACGCCAGTACGGTGGCGTTCCTGTATGCCCTGGTGCTCTTCGTTTTCTTCGACGTCAAGTCGCGCCGGGAGGAAAAGTGGCTGCGGCAGAAGTTTGCCGGCTACGCTGCTTACCAGCAGAAGGTGAGAAAGCTTATCCCTTTCGTTTATTAAACCAACCTGCATCGTCGCCTTGAGCGACAAAGATGCTGAGCAGCATTGGGATTTGTCTTCAGTCCTGATCGCCTGCTTGCTTTTCAATAGCCTTTAGAAGTACCCGGACGCCAGCTGTACCCCCGCCGGTAGAGCATCTTGGCCAGGCTCAGCTTGGCCGCGTACCGCTCGGCCATGTCGCCCCGAGTCGCCTGCGTTTTCAAGTGGGCCATGACCACCACGGCGAAGGGGTTGTCGCTGGCTTCCAGCTCCGCCCAGCGGGCTTCGTAGTCGAGCAGCTTGACCACCGGGAAGTCTAGCGCCACCCGGCAACCGAACAACTCGTAGCCAAAGTGGTCCGGCCGCCAGCTAGGCTGGTCGTCGGTCAGCAGGGCCTGGACCTATTCGGCCGACCGGCCGTTGATGTAGTCCTCCGGCCGGATAGAGATAACCTGGCTGGTGCTGTCGGCGCCCATGCTGACGCCATAGACGGTCTGGGCCACCTGGACGGTTCCCCGATTGTGGGTGATAACGATGAACTGCGTCTGCCGGCTCAGCTCGCGCAGCAATTCGCGAAAGCGGTTGACGTTAGCCTCGTCCAGCATGGCGTCTACCTCGTCCAGGACGCAGAAGGGGGTGGGCGCAACCTTGAGCAAGGCAAAAATGAGGGCAGCGGCCGTCAACGAGCGCTCGCCGCCGGAGAGCAAGCCCAACCCCTGCTCCCGCCGGCTGGGCAGCCGGGCCACAATGTCCACGCCGCTAATGGTCAGG
This sequence comes from Chloroflexota bacterium, assembly GCA_022616275.1. Classification (GTDB taxonomy): domain Bacteria; phylum Chloroflexota; class Anaerolineae; order Promineifilales; family Promineifilaceae. The sequence goes on along the minus strand of JAKEFB010000133.1, from coordinate 8,231 downwards.
TCGTCCGGCTCGGTCAGCACCAGTTGGGCCGTGCCTCCGCCAAATAGGCGCTTGAACGTCTCGCCAAAAACGGCGTCTACCTTCTTGACCGTTTCGGCAAAAGTGCGGGAGGTCAGGTCGTCCAGCTCGGCAATGACTTGCCGTAGTTGAAGCTGGGTCTTGTTCAGGTCCTCCACCTGCTGGGTCAAAAACTCGTAGCGACGCTCCGTCTCGGCGTATTCGGCCGGGGCGTCCGGGTTAATAGCCCCCATCCGGTGCAATTGCCCGCGATAGCGCTGGATCGTCTCCTCAATATCCTCTGGCAGCTCGCCGGCTTCCGGCAACTCCTCCACCACCTCGGCAATGGGCAGCGGCGACTGGCCGACCTCGTCGTCGTCGTAAGGCAAGGCCACCAGCCCCAGGTCGGCCTGGATCCGCTCGCGCAGCCCTTCCACTTGGCTCTCGCGCCGGTTCAGGGCAATCCTGGCCTGGGTGTAGTGGGTTTCCAGCTCGTGGCCCTCCTTCTGGCTACGGGCCATTTCTTCTTCAAGCTGTTCCAGCGTGGCCTGGCTTTCGGCCAGGCGAGCGCGGAGTGGTTTTAACGACCCCTCCAGGGCGTCCATTTCCGCCTGTTGCCGTTCCAAGGTGGCCTGGGCCTCTTCCAGGGCCAACTGCCGGCGCTGAGCCTGGAATTCTTGCAGCCGGGCCAGGCGGCGGCGCAGTTGCTCGTCCACCTGGTTGAGAGTCGCCCGGCGACTGTCCACCACGGCCTGCCGGCCGGCAGCAATCGTCTGGGCCGCCTCGGCTTGCTGCTGCAACTGGCGGCGCTGCTCGCGGGCCTCGGCCACCGGCAAGCCTTGCAACCGGGTGCGGGCCTCGACCAGAGCGGTTTCCAACTGGCCGGCCGTTACCTGATATTGGCTCATGGCTCGTTCAACTTCGGCCACCCGTTCGGCCAGCCGGGCGACTTCGGCCACGTTGGCCTCCTGCTGCCGGGCCAGGAAATTGTGCTGTTGCCTGGCCCGGTCCAGGTCGCGCTGGGCCAGGGCCAGGCGCTGGCTCGCCTCCTGCTCCTGGCGGGCCAGTTGTTGTTCTTCTTCGCCGAGCCGATCCACGACTGCCTGCTCCTGCTCGACGTGGGCTTGCTGGTCGCCGGCCGTGGCCTGGGCCTGGGCCAGTTCAGTCCGCCGTTGGCCCAGCTCGGCCGCCGCCTGCCGCCACGCTTCCTCCCGGGCCAGGAGGCTGGTTTGCGGGTCGCGCGGCCGGGTTTCCACCAGGCCGCCGGCGTGGGCCAGGAAACCATCCGGGGTCACGGCCACAGCGCCAGGCGGCAGTTGGCCGGCCAACTCGTAGGCCACGGCCGCCTCCTGCACCACCAGTACCCGGCCCAACAGCAGTTGAATGAGCGGCCGGATTGTGTCGTCGGCAGCCACCAGCTCACTGGCCCAGCCGACGACGGCCGGGTGTTGCGGGGCAGCCACCAGCGGCAAAGGTTGGACCCGGCCGGCCACGGCCGCCGTGACCGCCTCCTGGCCGTTGCCTCGGACTAACTGCCACAGGTCCTCTTCGCCGGCCACGACCAGGGTGGCCAGCCGGTTGGCCAGGGCAGCTTCCACCGCGCCCTGGTGTTCGGCCAGAATGGTCACCAGGCCGGCCAGCCGGCCGAGTAGCCGGACGGCGCCCGGCACTGCTGTATCTTTGTGCCGCAACTGGTCCAGCAGATCGCAGCGGGCCTGTTGCCGGGCCACTTCGCTGGCCAGCTCGTTAGCCTGGCGCTCGGCCTGGCCGGCCGCCTGGCGCAGTTGTTTCAATTGTTGGACTAATTCTCGCCGCTGCTGTTGCCGCCCGGCTCGTTGCTGCCGCGCCCCGGCCAGGGCAGCCTGGGCCTCGGCCACGGTCGTAGTGGCTCGTTCCACCTGGCTTTCGGTCTGGCCGATCTCGGCCGGGTCCGCCTGGGCGGCTTGCCGCTCTTGTAGCTGTTCGCGCAACTGGCTCAACTGGCCTTCAGCCTGGGCCAGCCGGTCCTGCCCGCTTCGCCGCTGCTGCTCCAACTGGCCGACCTCTTGCTGCCAGCGTTCAATTTCCGCCTGCTGGCTTTGAAAAGCGACCTGGAACTGCTGCAAGGTAGCCTGCTGCCCGGCCAGTCCGGCCTGGGCTTTCTCCAGTTCGGCCAGGGCCTGGTCCAGCTCCTGGCGAGCGGCCGCCTGCTGTTCCTGGAGGCCGGGCAATTCGCCCTCCACGTCGGCCAGTTGTCGCTGCAGCAGGTTTTGCCGTTCGTTAAGGATGGCTACCTGGCGGCGGGCCTGTTCCAGCTTTTCGCGCAATCCTTCGCGGGCCACCTGCTTTTCCTGGGCCTGGCGCTGCCAGCGGTTGATCTGGCGGCGTTGTTCGTCCAGTTGTTCTTGCCAGGCCAGTTGCTGGGCTCGCCCCTCTTCCCAGGAACGTTGGGCCTCGTGGGCTGCCTGGCGGGCCTGGCGCAAGTTTTGCCGGGCCTGGTCCCAGTGGTAGCCATACCAGATGCGCAGGTGAAAGCGCAGGTCGGCAGCCACCTGCTCGTAATTTTGCGCCCGGCTGGCCTGGCGCTTCAGGTTCTGCAGGCGCGGCCGGATTTCGGCCAGGATGTCGTGGGCGCGCTCCAGGTTGCGCTGTGTTTCCTCCAGCCGGCGCAGCGTTTCCGCCCGCCGGGCCTTGTAGTGGCTGATCCCGGCCGCCTCTTCAAACAAGGCTCGTCGCTCTTCGGCCCGCAGCGATAGAGCCTGGTCAATCAATCCCTGGCCGATAATGGTGTAGGTCCTTTCGGCCAGGCCGCTGGTGGCCAGCAGCTCGGTAATGTCGCGCAGTCGGACTTTCTGGCTGTTGAGGATGTACTCGTTTTCGCCGGAGCGATAGGCCCGCCGGCCGATCTCAATTTCGCTGTATTCAATCGGCAGCCAGCCGTCGCTGTTATCCAGGGCGAGAATAGCCTGGGCCATGCCGGCCCGCGGCCGGCCCTGGCTGCCGGCAAAGATCATGTCGGTCGTCCGTTTGCCACGCAGGGCGCTATAGCTTTGCTCGCCCAACACCCAGCGCAGGGCGTCGGCGATGTTGCTCTTGCCGCTGCCGTTTGGCCCGACGATGGCAGTGATGCCGTCGTCAAATTCAAAGTCAGTCTTGCTGGCGAACGTCTTGTAACCGTGCAGCGAGAGGCGTTTCAATTTCATAGGCGGCGGGCAGTATAGTGACAAGGGGGCGAGTATGCAAATAGGCAGGTGGCAGGTGGCAAGTGGCTCGCAAACCCGCAAACTTGCCGACTCGCAAACTTGCCAACTCGCAAACTTGCCGACTTGCCTGGGTTTGGCGGATAATAAGCGCGCGATGATCGGTCAGACAATTAATGGTCGCTACCAGGTGGAGGCGTTAGTGGGACGGGGTGGGATGAGCACCGTCTACCGGGCCACCGACCTGGCGGAGAAGCGGCCGGTAGCCATCAAATCACTGCATTTTAACCTGGTCTCCGGAGTTACGCCCACGCGCTTTTACCGGGAGTTTCGCGTGCTCACCCGGCTGGACCACTCCCACATTGTCCGCGCCTACGATTACGGCGCTTACCAGGACATTCCCTACCTGGTCCTGGAGTGGCTGCCGGGGTGGACGTTGAACGACGTCCTGGCCGCTGGGCCGCTATCGCGGGAGCGTCTCCTCCACATCGGCCGCCAGATTTGCCACGCCTTGCTCTACCTGCACAGCCAGTCCATCGTTCACCGGGACTTGAAGCCGGGGAACATCATGGTCTTGCCGCCGGAAGAGTCGCCCCAAATTAAATTGATGGACTTCGGGCTGGTGCGGCTGACCAACCTGTCCGTCCAGTTGACCCAGGAAGGCAGCACGGTGGGCACACTGGCCTACATTGCCCCAGAGCAGGCCCAGGGCCTGGCAGTAGATTTCCGGGCCGACCTGTACGCGCTAGGAATTGTGCTGTACGAGATGGCCACCGGCCGGCCGCCGTTCGTCCACGAAAACGCGGCCACCGTCCTCTTGCAGCAAATGACGGCCCAACCGTTGCCACCGCGCCATTTCCGGCCGGAGTTGGACGAGCCGTTGTCCGAGCTGATTTTACACCTGCTGGCCAAGGAGCCGGCCCGGCGGCCGGCCAGCACCGAGGTGGTCGCCCGGCAACTGGCCCAACTGGCTGACGAAAGCGCGCCAACCCTGGACCCGTTGCCCCGGCGTGTAGACCTGATTCCCCGTATCCCGCTAATCGGCCGGACAGAAGCATTAGAACGCCTGGCCACCGTCTGGGCCAGGGTCCAGACCGGACAGGGGCAGATAGCGCTGGCGGCTGGCGTGGCCGGGGCCGGCAAGAGCCGGCTGCTCGGCGAGGTTGGCCTCCAGGCGCAGATTGGCACCGAGCGGTTTCTGCGTGGCCATTGTCGTGAGCAGGCTTCCTTGCCTTACCAGCCCTTGACCGATGCGCTGGATGGCCTGGTTCTGGAGATGCCGTCCCGCCAACGTGACGAGTTGCCGGCCGAATTGGCCCGGCTGCTGCCCAGTATTAGCGAAAGTTCGCGAGATGAGCCGGCCGCCAACGCGGGCGACGCCCGGCAGCGGTTGTTTGCCGCTTGCTGGAACGTGCTCCGCCAGTCGGCCGGGCAGCGGGCGCTGTTCCTGGCCATCGAAGATCTGCAATGGGCCGACCCGACGACGCTGGAATTGCTAGGTTACCTGGCCAGCCGGGTAGAGCAGTCCCGTATCCTGCTGGCCCTCACCTACCGGCCGGAGGAGGCCGAAACCAACAAGCCATTATTGAACCTGCTGCACGACCTCGACCGAAACCCGGTAGTCGAAAAGGTGGCTGTACCGCTATTGGTGCGAGACCAGGTGCGTGATTTTTTACGCGTTGCCCTTAACTGGGAACGCGTCCCGGAATGGCTGGTGGATAGCTTCCACACGGCTACCGACGGCAACCCCCTATTTATTGAAGAGACGTTAAAGGCCCTGGCGGCCGAAGGCCAGGTGACCAACTGGCGCGACCACGATCGGAGCCAGTGGACGACGTTGAGCCTGCCGGGGACAGCCTTGCAGCTACCCAAGAGTGTGCTGGCCCTGGCCGAGCGCCGGCTGCAGGCCCTCTCAGCCGACGATCGGGCCATCCTGACGGCCGCGGCCGTGATTGGGCCAGAGTTCAGTTTTGGATTGCTCCAGGAAGTGGCCCAACTGGACGAAAACAGGCTCATTGACGCCATTGAGCGTTTGTTAGCAACCCGGTTCATCGAAGAATTACCGTTGGTGGGTAGCGAGGACCGCTACCGTTTTAGCCAGGAGTCGCTACGCCAGGCGCTCTTAAACACCATCAGCCACCGCCGGCTGCGGCTGCTGCATCAGCGGACGGGTGAGTTTATGCAGAGCCTGTACGACACCAGCCAGCCGCGCTTCTGGCCGGCGCTGGCCTACCACTTTGCCGAGGCCGGCGACGCCAGCCGGGCGTTGAAGTACTTTACCCTGGCCGGGGACGCGGCCGGGCAAGTATACGCTCACGCCGAGGCGGTGGCCCATTATAGCCGGGCGCTGGAGATGGCCCGGGTCGAAGAAGCTCGGGGGTTGCCACCCAGCCGCGAACAATTGAACCACCTCTACGGCCGGCGTGGCCGCTGCCTGGAATTGTGTACCGAGTTTGAACAGGCGCTGGACAACTACCGGACGATGCAGCAGGTAGCCCAGGCGCGTGACGACCAGGCGCTGGAAATGGAAGCCTTACTGGCCCAGGCTGTAATTCTTTCGACGAATACCTCTGTGTCTCAGCCCCAGGAGGGGCAAAAAGCAGCCGAGCAGGCTCTGGCTATCAGCCGCGCCTTGAACGACCGGCCGGCCGAGTCCAAAGCGCTGTGGACGCTGCTCCTGGCTTACCGTATTCAGGGAGATCCACAACAGGCGCTAACCTACGGCGAGCAGTCCCTGGCCATTGCCCGCGAAGATAACCTGCGCGAACAACTGGCTTATACGCTCAATGATCTGTACGTCCCCTATATTGTCCTGGAAGACGCCGAAAAAGCCCGCCTGGCTTTGGAAGAGGCCCGTGAGCTTTTGCGTGAGCAGGGCAACATGCCTATTCTGGCCGATAATCTGGGTAACCTGGCTGGCCATTACCTGGACAGTGGTAATTTTGAGAAGGCGATGGCCTATGGGCAGGAAATCCTGGAAATCAGCGAGGCCAGCGATAACCTCTGGGGTAGGGCCTACGGAATGTGGGCGCTGGGTTTCACCAACCTGGAATATGGCCACCTGGCCGAAGCGCTCGGTTACCTGCAGGAGTGCGTTCGCTTGAGCGAGAGCGGCGGGTTATCCTGGACGGTAGCTATCCGCGCCACCCTGGGCTGGTATCTGGCCGACCTGGGTGACGTGGCCGCCGGCGTGGAGATGGTCCAAAAAGCATTGCAGATGGCCGAGCATAAGCGCCCTGAAATGCGCCCATATGCTCTGGCTATCCGCGCCCGGCTACATGTGAAACAAGGAGAAGTGGCGGCCGCCCGGTCGTTGCTGGCCGATGTAGAGGCCCCTCCGAACACTGGTACGGCTTTCACCATTGCCCAGGTGGAGCGAGACATAGCCCTACAAGAAGGACAATACGAGTGGATATTAGCTGACCTGGAAGAGCCAATTCGGCAAGTCCAGGAACGCGGCGTTCAACCGGACCTGTCTAACTTGCTGCGCTGGAGGGGGCAGACGCTCTTGGCCATGGGACGTTTGGCAGAAGCTGAAGCTTGCCTGGTGGAAGCGCGTAACGTAGCCGTCCACTTTGGAGCGCGCTATCGGTTGTGGCAGGTGTTCTGGCCCCTGTATCAGGCGCGGTTAAAGTTGGGGAAGCAAGAACAGGCAGCTCAACTGGTTGAGGAGGCCGGTGAGGTTTTTGCTTATCTCCTGGACCACTTGCCAGAACCCGCGTTGCGGGCCGCCTTCACGGCTTTGCCGGGAGTCCGGCCGTTCCTACCAGACGCGGCATAAGAAGCCTTTCAGGTAAGCGGATTCGGGGAAGGTGAGCGAAACGGGGTGGTCGGCCGCCTGGGATAGTTGCTGAATAATCTGCGCATCCCGGCCGGCGTCTATGGTGGCGGCAAACAGCACCTTTTGGAACAGGTCGGCGCCGACCAGGCCGGAACAGGAAAAGGTAGCCAACAGGCCACCCGCCCGCAGCAGGCGCATCCCCAGCCAGTTCAGATCTTTGTAACCCCGGCAGGCGGCCTCGACATCGTGCTGGCTGTAGGCAAATTTGGGCGGATCCAGGATAACCACGTCGAATTGCCGCTGCCTGTCGCGGTAGTGGCGCAAGACCTGGAAAGCGTCGCCGGCGATGTATTCGTCCTGGGGGCGAGCGTGGCCATTGCGCTGGGTATTTCGTTCCGCCTGGACGAGCAAATCGGCCGAATCGTCCACATTAATAATGCATTTGGCTCCGGCCGCGGCCGCGTACAGGGCAAAACCGCCAGTATAAGCAAATACGTTCAGCACTTCCCGGCCGGCCACAAAACGGGGCTGGCAAACAATAGCCCGGTTTTCTCGCTGGTCCAGGTAAAGTCCGGTCTTGTGTCCTTCCAGCAGGTTCACGCTGAACTGGTGGCCTTGTTCTCGCACCAGGAGTTCGTCGGGGGGCTTCCGGCCGGTGCGAACGCCGGCAATCTCGGTCAACCCTTCCTTTTCGCGAACGCCTACGTCCGACCGTTCGACGATGCCGGCCGGCTTGAGCATGTCGGCCAGGGTGTCAATCAACATCTCTTTGCGCCGGTCAATACCCAGCGTCAGGCATTGGATGACCAGGTAGCTGCCATACCGGTCCACCACCAGGCCCGGCAGGCCGTCGCTTTCGCCGTAAATCAGGCGATAGGCGTTGGTCTCCGGCTCCAGTTGGAGTGCTTCCCGGCCGGTAACGGCCCGGGCAATTTTGCTTCCCCAGAAGTTCTCGTCAATGACCTCGTCTGGGTTCCAGGTGAGAAGGCGGACTCGAATTTGAGAATGGGGATTGTAGTAGCCTCGCGCCAGCCACCGGCCGTCGCTGGCGGTCACATCTACCAGGTCGCCCGGTTCCGGCCGGCCGGCCATTCCGGCAATCGCGCCAGAAAAAATCCAGGGGTGGCGGTTTACAATCGGCTTGTCCCGTTCTTTTTTCAACTGTAGGGTAGCCGTCGTTTTTTCCATGCAAAAAAGTGTAGCATTGGCTTCCCTGCCGGGCAACGAACGTTGAATTTCCCCTAATGTGGCGGTGGCCAGAGGTAAGTTTACCT
>JAKEFB010000014.1 GCA_022616275.1 Chloroflexota bacterium | reverse complement strand
TATATAAGGACCAACGGCCGGGTTGCAACAGCCAGGAGCGCCAGCGTTGCTCACTCTCCCCCCGGCCGCTACACTACTCACCCATGAACACCCCAACCCACAAGACCAAAAGGCTCCTCTTCGCCCGAACTTTGGCCGGCCAAACTCTGCGCCTTTGCCTCTTATTATCCCAGCGCCATCTCCTGCAACCCATCAGCGCCCTCACCCACCTGGTCGGGGCCCTGGCCTCTCTGGCCGGGCTGCTGCTCCTGGCCGTCCTCACCTGGGGCCAGCCGGCCAAGTTACTCTCCCTGATCATCTACGGCGTGAGCATGGTTGCCCTCTACACCGCCAGCGCCCTCTTCCACGGCGCCAGGTTGCCGGCCGGCCGGCGCATGTGGCTCAACCGTCTCGACCACGTCGCCATCTTCCTGCTGATTGCCGGAACCTACACCCCCATCGTCTACCACTTCTACCCTCCGGTCTGGCGCGGGCTCACCCTGGTCATCGTTTGGCTGGTGGCCGCCGGCGGCATGTTCTATAAACTATTCAGTACCCGCATTCACGGCTTTCTACACCGCTCCATCTACCCCATTGTGGGCTGGGCCGGGGCCGTGCCGGCCGTCCTCGCCCACGCTGTCAGGCCGCTATTGCCGCCCGGTGGCCTGGCCCTGCTCGCCCTGGGTGGCCTCATTTACACGGTTGGCTTTGTCATCTATTACCGCCAGCGCCCCGACCCCTGGCCGGACGTCTTCGGCCACCACGAAATCTGGCACCTCTTCGTCCTGGCCGGCAGCCTCTGCCACTTCCTCTTCATGCTCCTCTACGTCGTCCCGTTCTGAAAAACGCCAAGGCGCAAAGAAAGATATTAAACTTTGCGTCTTTGCGTCTTTGCGTCAAAAGCCCACTCCCGCTTCAACAACGAAAAACAGCGCAAGTCGTAAAACCGGCCCTTAAAAAAGGCGTACTCCCGCAAAATCCCCTCTTCCTGGAAGCCCAATTTACGCAGTAGCTCCTCCGAGGCTGTATTGCCGGGAATGACCAGCGCCTGGAAGCGGTTCAGCAGCAACGTCTGAAAGCCGTACCCGATGACGGCCGCCAACGCCTCCGCCATAATCCCCTGCCGCCAATACGGCCGGGCCAGGTCATACCCCAGCTCCCCCTGCCAGTTGTGCCGGCTGAGAAAGACGCCGCAGGTGCCAATCACCACGTCCTCTTCCCGGCGGGTGATCCCCCAGCGAATCGCCTGCCCCTGCCCAAACCGCTCCGCCTGCCTGGCAATCAGCGCCGCCGCCTGCTCCCGGCTGGTAAACGTCTCCAAATCATAAAACCGCGTCACCTCGTCGTCGGCAAAAATGCCAAACACCGCCTCCACATCGGCCGGAACCATCGGCCGCAGCCGCAGCCGGGGCGTTTCCAGAATAGGAAAGGTTTCAGGAAAAACAAGGTTTAACATAGAGCTTCTATCAAAATATCCCGGCTCGTCGCCAGGACACCAGTTGCTTCTGAATCTGTGATCGAATAGTCAGCAATTCGCTATCAATAGCGTCGTTTTCAGCCGGTGAAAGGACAACTTTCGGTTCCAACGCCGGCCGGGTTTGCAGCAGGGCAATCCGATAAGGTGTTGGTGGGTGAGTGGTATCCAGACGGGATTCAGCTAATTGTTCCACCCGTTTGATCCGTTGCACTTCGCGCGCCGGCACCTGAACAATGCGCTGTCTAAGCAGGTCAAAGAAATCCTGGTCCTTAAAATCGGGGTTAAAAGAGATATGCTGTAAAGCAATGTCAAAAGTTTGTCCGGAGCACAACTTTTCCAGCAGGGCCAGCATGGCTTCTGTTCCACCCACTGTAGCAGCCAGGAAATCGGCCAGGTATTCGGCCCGTTGCGAATCCCACCAGAGCAAATGAACGAGACTATAAGCGCCCAGCCAGGCCAGGCCGGCCAGGGGATATAAGACCCAATTCGAGGGGAGCAGCAGTGCGAGGAAAAAACCGGCCGCGTACGCTCCCGTCATTCCCCATAAAATACTAAACCACACAACCAGGCTGTAAATTGCTGTAAGTGTCAGGAAATTGCGTGTTGGGTCGCCATTGACGCTGTGCGCGATTTCATGCCCCAAAAGGGCAATACGCTCCTGCCTGTCTAACACAGCAAACAAAGGCAAGCCCAGATAAAGGATCCGCTTTCGCCGCCAACCCACCTCGCCCATTGATGCATTAAAAAGCGGGCCAATGACGATGTAATCAACCGGTTTTGCCCTGAGTGACCGGGTAACTTGGTCTACTAATTTGTAAAGCACTGGACACTGCGGCCGGGATACCACGCCCTCCTTTGGAAGTTTGGCAAAGCGCACCCACGAAACCCAGGCAATTAGCAGGCAAAATAAACCCCCAAAGATTGAGAGAATCCTGGCCAGTGGAGCTATACCAAAAATAAGGAGCCAGAAACCCAGGACAGGAATGCCTAAATTAACCACTTGCACTACCAATGAGAGAAGAAAGGCCAGGAGCTTGGAAACAGTTAATCTCGGTTCTAGAGAGGAAGTACGTGACAACTGGTTAAACAAAACCTTGCTTTGCCGCTTCCCCAGTGAGACGTACAACGACTCAAACAGATTTTGAGGCGGTGGTGGTTTTTGCGGCTGCACGTTCCAGCCGCACTGATCACACCAGGCCACATACTCTGGGTGTACAGGAATAGTCGCCCCGCACTCCGGGCATTCCTGCCGTTTCAAAGAAACTTCGGCAATCACTGATTCTCCCTCCTTCTCCGGCGCTACCCCATAAGAACCACGTGCTAAAAAATGATTCTTTGCGCGAACTTTGGCCTTGCCAAAATCTGCGCCTTGGCGTCAAATCCTTCTACGACCACGGCGTCAGCGGCCGCTCCTGCACTTCGCCGTCTACAATGAGGTCCACCTTCTCGTTAAAGAAACACAACAGTCTCTTAATTTTAACTGCTTCAGGAATCGGGTCCAGGTAGCTCCAGACAATGTTGCGATAAGACTGGTCGCCAATCCTCGCCGACCAATACGAAGCCGTGCCCTTGTAAGGGCATTGCGTGTGTACCTCCGTCGGCTCCAGCAGATCCATCCGCACATCCTCCTGGGGGATGTAGTAACGGGTTGGCAACCCCGTCTCGAACAGCAGTGCCGGCCGGCGCGTCTCCGCCATCGTCACCCCGTCTATCTCCACCCGGACATGGCGCGAGCTGGGCAAGATGTCCACCCGCTTATAAGGGTCGCGGGGATGGACGAAGACCTCTTCCTCCTCTTCGTACCAATGGTCCATCCGGTTCCAACGGAAGGCAACGTACCCCCGCAGCGCCGCCAGCGCCGGTTCCGGGTCCAGGATGGTCCAGGCCGCCGCCTCGGCCGTCCGCTCCCCCACCCGCACGTCCCAGTACTGTCGCCGGCCGTCGCTGCTCAGCCGGGCCGGTGCCAGGAACTCGGTTCGCACGTCCTCCTCGGGAAAGTAATACAGCGGCGTCCGGCTCGGCTCCCGCACCAGCAGCGCCCGCTTACTATTAGCTACCCACTCCCCATTCAACTGCGCCCACACCCATCGCGGGCTCCGCTCAATCAACAGCCCATCCTCCCGAGGATACCTCTCCGCCACTTGTACCTGTTCGTCCATCGCCAACAAATCCTCTATGCCCACTCTCCAACTCGCCAACTCGCCAACCCGCCAACTCGCCAACTCGCAGACTCGCCAACCCGCCCCCTTGTCACCTTGTCTCCCCCTCCCCCCCTCTCCCCCTCACCGGTGCGCCTCCACCCCCACCTGCTGGCACATATCCAGCACCGGGCAGGTGGAACAACGGGGCAACCGGCCGGTGCAGATGTGCTTGCCAAAGGGGACCAACAGCCGGTTGATGTCCAGCCAGTAGCGCGGTGGCAATTTCGCCTCCAGAGCCACCATTGCCTTTTCCGGTGTAGCCGCCTGGATATAACCCCAGCGATTGGTCACCCGGTGAACGTGGACATCCACACTGACGAACGCCTGGCCACAGGCAATCCCCAACGCCAGGTTGGCGCACTTCGGCCCCACACCGCCAAACGTGAGCAGCACTTCCCGGTCGCAGGGCAGCTCACCCCCGTACTCGGCCGCCACCTGTTGGGCAATGGCCAGGATCTGTTCCGCCTTGCGTTCGTGAAAGTTAGACGGGTTAATGAGCCGGTCAATCTCCAGCGGTGTCAGTTGGCTGATCGCCTCGGCCGTCCGCGCCCGGGCAAACAACCGCTTGGCCGCCGGCAGCGTCACCTCGTCCAGCGTCCGGATCGAAATAATACAGGCCACCAACTGCTCAAAAGGAGTATTAAACCCGTCCCCCGCCAGCTCAAACATAGCCGCCTTCGGATACGGCGCCACCGCCTTCTCCACCCGGGCCATCACCACGTCAATATCAAACGGTTCCTTATCCATCAATCACTCTATATCCCCACACAACCACACAACTACATAACTACACAACTACACCCAGAACGCCGCCAGGTCCACCACCTCCTGGGCACACCCCCAGGAGAGCGTAAAGCCGGCCCCGCCATGGCCGTAATTGTGAATGACCGCACACCGTTCCGCCACCGGCTCCAGTTCCAGGCGCACTTCCGGCCGCCCTGGCCGCAGCCCCACGGCGTGCCCCAGGATTTCTGCCCCGGCCAGGGCCGGCTCCAGCGCCAGGCATTTGCCCCAGATGGCCGCCACCGTCTCTGGATCAGGCTCCAGGCTCCAGTTGCCCACCTCGGCCGTGCCGCCCAGAACGCAGTCTTCGCGGCGTGGAATCACGTAAGCCAGCGCCCGGGGTCCGCTCTCGTCCAGCAGCCAGCGGCGCACCTCCGGTGCATGCACCCGGATCACCTGGCCGCGAATCGGATAAACGCTCTCATCGCCCACCAGTTGCCGCGCCCCCACCCCCGAACAGTGAACGATCAGCCGGTTCTCCTGGTACAACTCCGCCAGCGACGAGAGCGCTCGTTGTTCAATCCGGCCGCCCAACTCCTGGAAGCGGGCCAACAGGTAACGCAGATAACGAGACGTTTCAATCAGCGGTACTTCTACAACGTGCCCGGCCTGGTAACCGGCCGGCAACTCCTCGCTGTGCGCCGGCCGGAAACAGCGGACCGCCTCCTTCCACCACGGCTCCGGGGCCGGCCGCTCCAGTAACTCTACCAGTTCCACCAGGGAAACCCCTGCCTCCGGTACAGCCGTAAGCTGGTAAAACTCATCCAGCGTCACCCGCCCCCACCCCAGCACCCGCGCCTCGGGATAAGCCTTATAAGGAAACCAGACCGCCGCCGCCACGTCAGACGTCGTATCCGGTGGCAGGTCGCGGGCCACAATCGTCACCGCATAGCCACTCTTCAACAGCCGGACGCCGCAACTCAACCCCGATACTCCACAGCCAACGACAACCACCTCCAGGCTCATATCACTTCCACACCCCCACACCCCTACACTCCCACACCCTTCAACGCCCGTAACAACGCATCCTGGTCCACCGGCAGGCGGTACACCCGCACGCCGCAGGCGTTATAAATAGCGTTGCAAATGGCCGGTGTAGTCGGGATCGAGGAAATCTCGCCCACCCCTTTCGCCCCATAAGGGCCCTCGGCCGTTGGCTCTTCGACGATGAGCGACACAATCTCCGGCATGTGCTTGATACCCGGCATCTTATAGCGGGCCAGCACATCCGTAAAAGGCACGCCCTTCTCGACAATGTACTCCTCGGTCAGGGCATTGCCCAACCCCATCATCACCCCGCCTTCCACCTGCCCCTGCAGGCCAACCGGGTTGATCGCCCTACCCACGTCGTTGGCGGCAATCACCTTCAGCACCCGGACCTCCCCCGTTTCCAGGTCTACCTCCACCAGCGCCGCCTGGGTGGCAAAACTAAAGGCCACGTGCATGTCGCCGCCCGTGCCCAACGGTTGCGTCTGTGGAGCCGTGTACTCGTAAACAGCCCGTGTCGGCCGCCCCTCCTCGGCCAGCCACTGCACCGCCCGGCCAAACTCTACCACCTGGCCGTTGGCCCGCAGCAGCCCCTCTTCAAAGCGAATACTGCCCGGCGGCACGTCAAAACGCTCCGCCACCACGCTGCTCAGCGCGTCACGCATCGCCCCGGCCGCCATCCGGGCGGCGTTGCCCGTCACGTACGTCTGGCGGCTGGCCGTCGTCGGGCCGCCGTCGGGCGCCAGCTCCGTGTCCGAGAGCAGCACCTTCACCTGCTCGTAAGGCAGCCCCAACTCCTCGGCCGTAATCTGGACCACCACCGTCACCAACCCCTGGCCAATTTCGGCCGCGCTACTGCGCACTTCGGCCGTGCCGTCCGCGTAGACCTCCACCGCCGCCGCCGACCGGTCCGGCGCGCCCCCACCCAACCCGGTGTTCTTATAACCGCAGGCGATCCCCCAGGCGTAGGCTTTATGGCCCTCTCGCCAGGAATAACGGGAGATTGGAGACTGGAGATTGGAGGTTAATCTCCCATCTCCAATCTCTAATTCTCTAATCTCCAATCTCTCTTCTACCACGTCCAGCGTCCTCGCCAGCCCCACGCTTTCCCGCAACTGCTGACCGGTAGCCGTGGTCGCGCCGACGTATAGGCCGTTGCGGCGGCGGAATTCGATGGGGTCCAGCCCCAACTCCTCGGCCAGGATGTCCATATTCTGCTCCACCGCAAACGCCGATTGGGTCACGCCAAAGCCCCGGAACGCCCCGGCCGGTGGGTTGTTGGTGTAAGTGGCGTAACAATCAATCTTGGCGTGTGGCGTCACGTAAGGGCCGGTGGCGTGAGTCGTCGCCCGCGTCATCACCTTGTCGCTCAGGCTGGCGTAGGCCCCGCCATCGCCATACAGCTCCGCCTCCACCGCCGTCAGCCGGCCGTCCCGCGTCGCCCCGGTCTTCATCCGGATCGTCGTCGCGTGCCGCTTGGGATGGAACAGCAGCGATTCCTGGCGGCTGTAGAGCATCTTCACCGGCCGGCCGGTCCGCTGCGCCAGCAAGGCCACGTGGACCTGGGCGGCAATGTCCTCCTTGCCGCCAAAGCCGCCGCCGACCAGCGGGCTGATAATGCGCACGGCCGTGTCCGGCAGTCCCAGGCAGGCGGCCACCTGGTTACGGTCGGCGTAAGGGATTTGCGAGCCGACGTAAACGGTCAGCCGGGGATGCGCTTCGTCGTAGCCGGCCGGCACGCCAATCGCGCACTCCGGCTCCAGGAAAGCGTGCTCGGTGATGGCCGTGTGGTAGACCCGCTCGACGATCACGTCAGCCTCGGCAAAACCCTGGGCCACGTCGCCGTGGCGGACCTTGATGTGTTTGAGCAAATTCCCGGTCGGCCATTCCTCGTGCAGGATGGGCGCGGCCGGCTCCAGGGCATATTCCGGGCTGTTCACCACCTCTAGCAGCTCATATTCCACCCGGATCAGTTGCAGTGCCTCGGTGGCCGTTTCGGACGTTTCGGCTGCCACAATCGCCACCGGGTCGCCCAGGTAGCGGACCTTGTCGCCGGCCAGGGCCGGCCAGTCGTGATAGACCAGGCCGTGATTTAGCCGCCCGTGTACGTTCCTGGCCGTCAGCACGGCCCGGACGCCCGCTAAAGCCTCGGCCTGGCTGGTGTCAATCGAGAGAATGCGAGCGTGGGGATAGGCTGCCCGCAACGTCCGGCCGTAAAGCTGGCCGGGGAACTCGATGTCGTCGCTGTAAATGGCCGCGCCGGTCACTTTAGCCATTGCTTCCGGCCGGTTGACGAGCCGGCCGACAACGTGTAGCGGCCGGTCGCTGGTCGGAACGGCCACCGGCCAGGGCGCTTCGCCGCGCAAAATAGCCGCCGCCGACTGGATAGCCTGGATGATAGATGGGTAACCGGCGCAGCGGCAGAAAGTGTCCTTGAGCGCCACGACAATATCATGCTCGCCAGGGTTTGGGTTCTCCTCCAACAATGCCGCGGCCGTCATGATCAGCCCGGGGATACAAAAGCCGCACTGCACCGCCCCGTGGCGAACAAACTCAGCCTGCAAAGGGTGCAAATCGGCCAGGCTTTCCGGCCGGAAGCGGTGAATGTTGCCGATACTCCCCTCTGGGCCGGGCGGCCGGCCATTACCTGTCCTCCGCCGGGCCAGCCCCTCGATGGTCAACACCTGCGTCCCGGCCGCCTTCAGGGCCGGGTAAATGCAGGAATCTACCGGCACACCGTTCACCAGCACGGTACAAATGCCGCACTCCGCCTCGTTGCAGCCAATCTTCGTGCCCGTCAGGCCCAGGTCATACCGCAGCACCTCGGCCAGCGTGCGGCTATCCTGGACCTCCAGTTCATATTCCCGGCCGTTTACCGTCAGTTGCAGCCTCGCCATCTCTATCTCTCCATCGGCCGGCCTTTCCCAGCCCTTTTCAACAGTGGTAGCCAGCCACGCCCGCTGTCTATTTTATTCTACCATTTACCGCCGCCGCTTGCTCCCCCAATCCACCAATTGAGTTCGGCAGCCGAACTCCGCCCATCCCCACTTTTCCACTCGCCCACTCCCCCCTGCCCCTTGTCACCTTGTCTCCCCCTTACCCCAACCCCACCCCTTCCGGCACGGCCTCGCCCATGACCGCCCGCTGCGCCGCCAGGGGCAGCGCCCGCCGCAACAGAACGGCGATCATCTCCCGCCGGTACCCGGCCGTCGCCCGGTGCTTGCTCGTTCGCGGCGAGAACTCAGCCTGGGCCGCCCCCACGCAGTCGTCCAACGCCTCCGCCAGCGGCCGGCCACGCAGCGCCGCTTCCGCCTGCCCCGCCCGGCAAGGCGCCGGCCGGACCGGGCCGAGGCAAATCCGCGCTTCCACGATTTTCACCTGCCGGGGGTTGCTATCCGGTCCGGCCGCTTCCACCGCCAGCCAGACGGCGCAGGCCAGGATAGGTAGGGCTACACCCTGCGGCCGCATAATGCGTTTAAAAGCTGTGGCCGTACCGGGATAGGCCGGGGCAAAGCGAAAACGGGTAATCAATTCGCGGCTCTGGTCCACCGCCGACCGGCCGACCCCCTGGAACAGGCTGAGAACCGGCCACCAGCTCCGGCCGGCCGGCGAGGCTACTTCGGCCTCGGCCTCCAGCGCCACCAGGGCGGTCGTCCCATCGGCCGCCGGCAGTGCGTGCGCCACGTTGCCCCCCAGGGTAGCCACGTTGCGCACCTGCGGCCCGCCAATCACGCCGCAGCTCTCCACCAGGCAGGTGGCCTGCTGGAGAATGACTGGCGAGCGAACGATCTCACTGTGTGGCACGGCCGCCCCCACCTCCACCCGGCCCTCTACCAGCCCGATGCCGTTCAGCTCGGCAATGGCCGTCACGTCCACCAGTGCCTCCACCGGTGGCTTGTGCCCCTGCTGCATTTCCAGCAGCAGATCAGTGCCGCCCGCCACGACCCTGGCCTGGCCCTCGTAACCAGCCAACAGAGACAGGGCTTCCTCAACAGTCGCCGGCCGGTGGTAATGCTGCCAGAGCGCCATAGCTTTCTATTGCCGGCTAAAAAGATGGGGATTGCTCGACACCCATTCGTACAGGTCCCGAATCCCCTCCTGCACCGCCACACGCGGCCGCCAGCCCATCTTCCTTTCCGCCTTGCAAATGTCGGCTACAAAAACATGCTGGTCGCCCGGCCGCCAGTCGCTGTTGTACGTCACCGCTACCGGGTGGCCGGCCAGCGACTCCAGGATAGGCCCAAACTCAGCCCAGATGGACAACGTATTCTCCGGCCCGCCACCCAGGTTAAACGCCTGGCCCTTCAGTGCCTCAATTTGGGCAATACCCAACTCGTAGGCCCGGATCAAATCCGAAACGTGCAGCAGGTCGCGCACTTGCTTGCCATCCCCATAAATAGTAATCGGCCAGCCCTTCACGGCCGCAATCACAAAGTGCGCTACCCAGCCCTGGTCCTCCACGCCAAACTGGCGCCGGCCGAAGATAGAGGATTGCCGCAGGGTTAACGTCTTCAACCCATAGATACGAGCGTAGTCAATCGTATACTGGTCGGCCGCTCCCTTAGAGCAGCCATAAGGCGAGTGGAAATCCAGCGGAAAATTCTCTGGAATTCCATGCACAAAGTCAGCGTAAGCGTAGCGGGTTTCCCGCTCGACGGTACGGACGCTTTCCATGCCGCCGTAGACTTTGTTGGTCGAGGCGTACAGCACGGCCGCCTCCGGGCAGTGCTGGCGAACCGCCTCCAGAACGTTAAAAGTACCCAAAGCGTTGATTTCAAAATCTTCCCGTGGATTAATGACAGAAGTCGTCACCGCCACCTGGCCAGCCAGGTGTAAGACTACATCCGCTCCCTGGACAACTGAAGTTAGAGTTTCGTAATCGCGAACGTCGCCAGCAACAAAGCGGAAGCTGTGGTCGCCGTGCTGCTCGTGGAGCCATTCAAGGTTGGCCCGGCCGCCCACGCGGCTCAGATTGTCAAAAATAACGACTGCGTGGCCCTGCCGTAAAAAATAATCGGCGCTGTTGCAGCCGATAAACCCGGCCCCGCCGGTAATAAAGATTTTCATCCGATCCTTCATCTCCTTACTCCATTCATCTATACTCAGCACGGTCATAGAGTGACGTCACCGAGCTAACCGCTTCGGTTAGCCTGTCACCCCGCTCTGTGAGCGACCGTCACCTTTTCCCGGCCGCCTCCGGCTGCAACCGCTGCCAGAGCGCCTCTCGTTTTTCTCTTAAAAATGCCCGGTAAGCCGCCTCCAGCGGGGCCACCGTCATAATCAACGCGTCTGACCGGTCCTTGTAGTAGTGCCGGCGCTCGCCGACCACCTCGAAACCATATTTCCGGTACAGCGCCTGGGCCACCACGTTGTCCTTGCGGACTTCCAGGGTCGCCATTTGGGCCGCCTCGTCAAAGGCCAGAAAAAGCATATTGAGCAACAGCAACTCGCCCAACCCGCGGCCGCGCCAGGCGTTCTCTACAGCAATGGTGCTGATGTGTACTTCGTCGGCCAGCACCCAGTAACCGGCGTAGCCAATCACCCGGGTCGGCCGATCGCCCTGCTGGACGGTCAGGACCTGGTAATGGGCCAGTTGATTTTTAGTCAGTTCGCGCTGGTAAGCGCCGGCCGACCAGGGTGTCACAAAGGCTGTCCGCTCAATGGCCATCACCGGTTCAATATCAGACAGTTGCATGGCCCGCAGGCGATAGGGAGGAGGCGGCTTTAACATCCCTAATTCCCGGCCGGATCGCGCAGATAAATGGGCGTCAATTGAGCCGGGTCGTCCGTCCGGCCGCGGCGCAGACGCTGCCAGCCCAGCTCGGCCAGGTAACCGGCCCGGCGCACCGCGGCCGCCGCCGGAACCAGGCGAAAGGCCTTGTCCGTAGCCCGGATCATTTTCGCCGCCACCGGGCTAATTTCGCCGGCAAACACCGCCGGCCCTTCCAGGTTGGCCAGCAAGTTTTCCCAATTGTCAATCGCCGGCTCACCTTGGGCTTGCCAGCCCTTGCCGCTCTGCCAGCGATATCGGGCCGCACAAATGCGGCTCCGGCCGGCTTCGGCCACCGCCACCAACTGGCCGGCCATTTCCGGCAGCGACGCGGCCAGAATGTCCAGGGTGGGTACGCCGACCAGAGGCAGCCGGTTGGCCAGGGCCAGCCCCTTGGCCAGCCCCAGGCCGATACGCAGGCCGGTGTAAGAACCCGGCCCCAGGGCCACGGCCACACCCATCAACTCCGCCGCCTGCAAGCCGACCCGTTGCAACAAATCGGCCACGGCCGGGGCCAGCTCCACTGTCTGGGTGTTGGCCGCGCGCCAACCAACCTCGGCCAGCACGCTCCGGCCGTCGTACAGGGCCAGGCCCGTCCACCGGGTTGCCGTATCAATGGCTAACAACATCGTCAAGTTCATCCGCCTCGCCCTGGCTGTGGCCGGTCTCCGACTAAGGCTGGCTTCCAGCCACGGCCACCATCATCACACACCAAAAGCGCTACGCCGGAAAGCCTTCAACAACTCCAGGGAGCGCTCGCCGGTAGCCTTTAGCCGCAGGCCGCGCCGGGTTTCGCTCACGTGTCGCATGTCAATCCACAAACGGTCGGCCGGCAGGACTCCTTCCACCCGCTCCGGCCATTCGATCATCAAGGCGCTGTCAGTTTCAAAAAGGTCGTCCAGCCCGGCCGTGACCACCTCGGCCGCACTGCCCAGGCGGTAGCAGTCCACGTGATAAAGAATGCAACCGTCATGCAGCCGCGGGTATTCGTTAACCAGGGTGAAGGTCGGGCTGGTCACCCGCCGGGCAGCGCCCCACCCCCGGCCGATGCCCTGGGCCAGTGCCGTCTTGCCGGCCCCCAGCTCGCCAGACAGGCAAACCACGTCGTTGGCCTGCAATAGCTCGCCCAGCCGCACCCCCAGCCGTGTCGTCTGCTCGGGGCTGTTGCTGATAAAATCCAGGGTCTTTTCGTCCAGGATAGCCATGATCTCCCATTTATTATACCCTTGCCCGCCAATCATGGTATTATTGAAAAAACTGCTCTGTGAGACTTTATGCGCCTCTTAATTATCTCCGACATCCACGCCAACCTGACTGCTTTTGAAACGGTTCTGGCTCACGCTCAAAACCAATGGGATTTTATCTGGTGTCTGGGAGACCTGGTCGGTTATGGCCCCGACCCCAACGAATGTATCGAATTATTGCGCCAATACGACCACCTCAGCCTCTCCGGCAACCACGACTGGGCCGTTCTCGGCCGGTTGGACATTTATTCCTTTAATGCCGACGCCCGCGCTGCCATCTTTTGGACTCAGGACACGTTGAAGGAAGAAAACCGTCTCTACCTGGAAGAGTTGCCGCCGATGGTCGTCCGCGAACCGTTCACCCTGGCCCACGCCAGCCCGCGCCACCCGGTGTGGGAGTACATTCTCGAGCCGGCCACGGCCGAAGCCAACTTCGACTACTTCGACACCCCCTACTGCCTGGTTGGCCACACCCACAACCCCATCATCTTTGCCCAGGACGATTACGGCCGGGCCGCCATTGTACCGGCCAATTACAGCCAGCCCGTCGAGCTAAAGGGCGCTCCCCGGCTGATTATCAATCCCGGCAGCGTCGGCCAGCCCCGCGACTCCGACCCGCGCGCCGCCTACGCCATCCTGGACACGGAAAAGATGACCTGGGAACACCGGCGCATCGAATACCCCATCGAGAAGACCCAGGAACGGATGCGCCACCACAACCTCCCTTACCGCCTCATCGTCCGCCTGGAATACGGCTGGTAGGGCAATTTTACAAAATTGCCCTATCCCAGGAACTTTTTCCTCCCCTATACCGTTTCTACGGTTAGAACAGTAACTTTTGGAGGAAACTATGAACCGCAAGAAAACACTCATCGTCTTGATCATCGCCCTTTTGATCCTGGCCGCCTGTGGGGCCGGAGGCGGGGCCGCGTTTAACAGGTCTGAATCGCCCGCCGAACCCCCTGCCCCCGCAGGGTCGGTATTCGGGGGTGAAGGGGGCGCGATTAGCGAAGAAGTGGCCGCCGACGCCGTCGCCAACGGCCCGGCCGACTTTGACGCCCAGGTCGCCCAAAACAATCTCCAGCAACCGGCCCAGGACCGGCTGATCATCCGTACCGGCAACCTGGACATCGTCGTCCGGGACACCGAGGACAGCCTGGCCGCCGTTGCCCGCCTGGCCGAGCGCATGGGTGGCTGGGTGGTCAGCAGCGAGGTCCGCCAGCAGACCGAAACGGCCAAGTCCGGCACAATTACTGTCCGCATCCCGGCCGAACAGTACGACGAGGCCGTTGCCCAGGTCAAAGAGCTGGCCACGGAGGTCCGCTGGGAGTCCAGCAACAGCCAGGACGTGACCGAGGAGTACGTAGACCTCTCCGCCCGGCTGGAAAACCTGGAAGCCACGGCCGACCGGGTGCGCGCCTTCCTGGACGAGGCCCGCAACGTCGAAGAAGCCCTGGCCGTCAACCAGCAGTTGAGCCAGTTGGAAGGTGAAATCGAGGTCCTCAAGGGCCGCCTGCAATACCTCAGCCAGTCGGCCGCCTACTCAACCCTGACCGTCAGCCTCACCCCCGACGAGCTATTTCAGCCCATCGAAGTCGCCGGCTGGCGGCCGGAGGGTGTAGCCCGCGACGCCATCGAAGCCCTGGTCCAGACGTTGCAAGGGTTAGCCAACGTCGGCATCTGGCTGGCCGTCTACGCCCTACCCCTGGCCCTGGTGCTCGGCCTGCCCGGCTGGCTGGTCGTCCGCTTCCTGCGCCGCTGGTGGCTTCGCCGCCGCGCCTCGGCCGCCCCGGCCGCCTGATCCAATCTTCTTTCCCCATTCAACCGTAGCCCCTCCTGGTGAAAGCCAGGAGGGGCTATTTTCTTGCTTCAATGGTTTTGTCCTGGTTATAATGTACCGGCTGTTTACTGGTACTTCGCCGGCCGATTATGGCCCAACGCCACCACGAACCCGCCCGGGCTCCACCAGGCCGGCCCCACTTATCTTTAACTTCACGGAGGTTCGATGAACTGGCGAAAAAGCCTGCCCTTGTTGCTCGTTTTGTTCCTGACGATGTTGCTGGTTCCCGGGGTGCGCGTTAGCGCGGCCGCCGGCAGCTACTTCGTCCGTCTCCCGGCCTCGGCCCGGGCGGAAGCGGCCGCCCTGGGGCTGAGTCCCCGGCTGGCCCTTGATTACGGCTCTTTCCAATGGCTGGAGTTGGGTTCGCCCGATTTCAGCCGACTGGCGGCCAGCGGCCTGCCCTACACCTACCTGCCGAACGCCGGTCAGGTACAGGTAACGGCTTTCCATTTTGATCCCCTGGCTGAAGGAGAACCAAAATTACCGCCTCACCTGCGCGCCGGACACAGCGGTCCTGGCTTCCGCCTGGTCCAGTTGGTTGGCCCCACCCGGGACGAATGGCTGGCCCAGATCAGGGCCGCTGGCCTGCCCGTCCTGCAATATTATCCTCACAACGCCTTCCTGACCTGGGGCACGGCTCAACAGACCGCGGCCCTGGCCGGGTTGGACTTCGTTCGCTGGCAAGGCGCGCTCCATCCCGGCTATAAAATCAATGGCGACCTGGTTGGTCGTAGCGGCCGGATCGAAAACGTGGACGTGGTTTTCTATAACGACGGGAACGTTGAAGGTACCCTCCAGGCGCTACGCAACCTGGGCGCGGTCATCTTGCAACACTTCCCGTCCCAACCCGACAAAGCCTTCTACGATGCCATCGTCCAACTCGATGCCGGCGCCGTGGACGCCGTCGCCCAATTGAACACTGTGCTATGGCTGGGCTACATGAGCCCCGTCCCCGTGCTGGACGACGAAATGTCTGATCAGATTATTGCCGGCAATCACCCCGGTGGCGTGCCCGTCACCGGTTACAATGCCCATCTGGCCAGCCTGGGTGTGGACGGCAGTGGCGTCATCTGGGCTATCGTAGACACCGGCGTAGACTACGATCACCCCGACCTGGGTTCGCACATTGTCGGCGGTTATAGTTTCCCTGGCGCTTGTAATACAAACCCAGGCGAGGACTGTTCCAACGGTGGCCACGGTACTCACGTGGCCGGTATTGTTGGTGGTGACGCCACCGGCGCCTTCGCCGACCCGAACGGCTTCCTCTATGGCCTGGGTGTGGCCCCCAATTACGACATCTTTGCCATGAATTCCCTCTCCGCCGCTGCCTGGCCGCCAGTCGGCGGCTGGCAGGAGCACAGCAAACGGGCCGTCCTCGGGAATGCCATCGGTGGCAACAACTCCTGGACTACCGGGGAAGGGACGGCCCACGGCTACCAGGCTTCGGAGCGGACTCACGACATCATGGTCCTGGACGGCAACTTTGACACGGCCGTCGTGGCCGAACCGTTCATCGAGGTCTTCTCCGCCGGCAACTCCGGCCCCGGGCCAATGACGCTAACCGCGCCCAAAGAAGGCAAAAACCTGATCGTCGTCGCCAGCTCGCGGAACTTCCGGGTCGGCAGCATTGACACCCTCAGTTCCTTCAGCAGTCGCGGCCCGGCCGTGGACGGCCGCTGGGTGCCGACCATTGCCACACCCGGCGAAGAGATTGCTTCGACGCGCAACGACCTGGGTGGCCTGTGCGCCACCGCCATTCCCGGTACCAACAATCTCTACGCCTTCTGCAGCGGCACCAGCATGGCCGCGCCGCACGCCTCCGGCTCAATCGTCCTGATGACCGAGTGGTGGCGGGGGTTCAACGCTGGGGCCGATCCTAGCTCGGCCATGGCCAAAGCCTTGCTTGTCAATGGCGCGGTGGATATGGGCACGGCCGACATCCCCAATGCCAACGAAGGCTGGGGCCGCGTCAACGTCACCAACGTCATCAGTCCCAGCGCGCCCGTTGTTTACGATGACCAGACGATTGTCTTTGGCAGCACCGGCGATTCTCATAGCTTCCAGGTTGGCGTAGCCGATCCCAGTGAGCCGTTGAAGATCACCCTGGCCTGGGCCGACGCCCCTGGCGCAGTGGGCGCCAATCCGGCTCTGGTCAACGACCTGGACCTGACGGTGGTCCACAACAGCAACACTTACCTGGGCAACGTCTTTAGCGGCGGTTGGTCCACGACCGGTGGCTCGGCCGACGCCATTAACAACCTGGAGAACGTCTTCATCCAGAACCCCAGCGGCAGCGTCCAGATTACCATTGACGCCGTCAACATCAGTGGCGACGCCATCCTCTACAACGGCGACCCCACCGACCAGAGCTATGCCCTGATCTGCTACAACTGTGCCCTGGCCCCAGACTTCAATCTAACAGCTACCCCCACTGCTCAGGAGATCTGCGCGCCCTCTAACGCCGTGTATACTATCAATGTAGCTTCCGTCCTGGGCTACACCGACCCGGTTACCCTGAGCGCCAGTGGTAATCCGGCCGGCACGACGACCAACTTCAGCGTCAACCCGGTGACACCGCCCGGCAGCAGCAACCTGACCATCGGCAATACCGGCGCAGCCACGGCCGGCAGCTACCTGATTGACGTCGTCGGCGCCGCCCCCACCAGCACCCACACCACCACCGTCGGGCTGGACCTCTACACCGCCAACCCCGGCACAGCCACCCTCACCGACCCGCCCGACGGGGCGACCAACGTGTCAGTAACGCCCACCTTCACCTGGACCGTCGCCAGCCAGGCCGCGGCCTACGAGCTGGAGGTCGCCACCGACGCCGCCTTCACCACCATCGTCTACACCGCCACCGTGGCTGGTACCTCCCACACCGCCG
>JAKEFB010000132.1 GCA_022616275.1 Chloroflexota bacterium | reverse complement strand
TTTTCCAGAGAGGATTTTTTATGCAGTTGATTGAAGAACTGTCAAAAACTATCAGAGGGCCTTTCAATTCAGCCTTGAACCATTTGGCGAAGGTATTGCAACGAAGGTAGAACTTTAAACGCAAGATCAACGAGCCAGTCATCTTTATTTTTCCGTGCGCAAGCTAGAACGAAGAATTCTCCAGTTGGCCCGATCACGCGCCTGACAAAAAAACCAATCTCTAACTCATCTAGCTTGATTATTTGTTGAGAGTCTGGACTGACTACTGCCTGACGAACCTGTTGCCGCGATATATGAAATTTGCCCTGACAGTTTTCGTTATATAGGTCTGTGAACTTAATTTGCAACTTTACACCCCTTTCACAAAACAAAAAACATTCGCTGTTCCCTTGCCAAACAACGTAATCTTCGAGAAAGGCAACATTTAGCCTGCCTCTTCGGCCAGAGCCGTAGAGTGAGCGAAGATTTGAAGATCAACCCCTCCGTTAAGGGGATTTAGGCCATACTTCATTCCACAAACTGTAAACAGTTAACGTCCAACTAAGGAATACTACATCACTGACCTGGATGATCAAGTGAGTGTTATGTCCTTATGCTCACCTTGATTATTCTGGTTACTTGACCAGAATCTAAGGGTAAAGGCCGAAGAAGATGAGGGTAAAGCCAATGGTGTCGTTGGCGCCATGAACGATGATTGGTAGCCACAAATTGCGTCTGGTGACCAGGTATAACCAGGCCATGACCGCCCCGAAGACAAACGTCTCTAAAACGCCGGTGATTCCCTGGTAGATGTGACTCAGGCCAAAGAAGAGGGCGCTGACGACGAGGCCAACTCCCCAGGCCAGTCGCCTATTGCCAAAAAGGTCGGCCAGCCGGTTGAGCAGGTAGCCCCGGTAAGCCATCTCTTCGGCAAAAGCCGCTAAAGTCCAGGAAACGGTTGGCCAGAGGGCCAGGTAGGCCAGGCTGCCGCGTAACGAGGCAAACTGGCTGAGGTCTAGCGCTGCGCCGGTGAGGCGGTGGAGGAGAGGGACAAGGAGGCCAATGGAAAAGAACTGGTAGGTGCCGGCGATGGCAATCCCGGCCAGCAGGGTACGCGGCCAGCTTGCCGGCCGGCGCAGGCCAAATGTCCCGCCAGCCACTTCGCCGTAGCCACAGCGAGAGCCAGCCGATGAGCAGTAACAAGATGATTTTGCTTTGGGCGGGAAGGACAACCAGCAGGATCAGGATCAGTACTTCGATCAGGATGGCCGGCCGGTGATGGCGGAGCTGTTCACCTAAACGGTCGCGTAAGGATATTGCGGCTGGTGGAGCTTCCATATTATTGTGGCAAGTTTAGGGCGATAAACTGGCTCGCGCCGGTCATCGTCATTTGAATGGCGATGGTGACCAGGATCATACCCATCAACCGCTCAATGGCGATCAGCCCTTTTTCGCCCAGGACTTTGCTCAAGCTATTGGCCGCCACCAGAGTGATGCCGGTGATCAGCCAGGCGACGATAATGGCCAGGAGCCATTCCGGCCAGCGGGCGGCGTCGCGGCTCATGATGAAGAGAACGGCCGACAGGGCCGACGGCCCGGCGACGTAAGGAATGGCTAGGGGGACCAGGAAAGGCTCGCCACCGCCCGTTGGTTCATGCGTCCGCTCGGCGGCCGGGAAGACCATGCGGATGGCGATTAGAAAGAGGATAATGCCGCCGGCCAGGGTGAGCGACGGCTCGGAAATCTGGAGGAGGCGCAAGACGGATGGCCCGGCAAAGAGAAAGAGGACGAGGGCGAGCAGCGCCAGCAGCAACTCGCGAACGATGACTCGTTTCCGCCGCTGGGGAGCTACTTCTTTGAGGGCGGTGAGGAAAAAGGGGATGTTGCCGATGGGGTCTATGACCAACAGGAGCAGGACGATAGCGGAAAAGAGGGTCATGCTTTCCAGCCGCCGAAAATGGCGTGGCCGGCGCGCATCCAGTAGACGTCTACGGCGGTAAAGCCGGCCTGTTCCAGCCACTTGAGCTGGTCGAACAGGGGCGACGGCTTGTCAATGTCCTCCGGGTCATAATAGCGGTACAGGTTCCAGCGCTCGCGCTCGAAGAAGTCAAAGCCGTCGAGCGTGCCGTCGAGCGCCAACGCCCGCTCCCGGACGGCTTCGTCCCAGGCCTGGGCGGCTACCTGCCAGCCCTGGGAGTGGGTCGGCTCGACGATGTCGGCAATGATGAAGGCGCCCCCGGCGGTCAGCATCCCATACACGTCGCGGAACAACGCCTGCTTTTGTGGCCCGTCGAGGTGATGGAGGGCCAGGGAGGTGACGACGGCCTGGGCCGGCTCGTCAACTTTGCGCCAGGAAGTGTCGAAGAGGTCGAAGGGCCGGGGCTGGAAGCGCGCACCAAAACGGGCCAGGCGTTCCCCGGCGCGGTGGAGCATCTCGGCCGAGCCGTCGAAGCCGATTACGGTAGCGGCCGGGTCTCGTTCCAGCAACCATTCGGCTAGCAGTCCCTCGCCGCAGCATAGCTCGACGATCAGGCCCGGCCGGTCGAGGCGGGGAACCAGGCCAGCGATAGTCTGAAGCTGCTGTTCGCGGTTGGGGACGAAGTAGCGGCCGTAGTCAATAAAAAGCTGGGAGACCTGCTCGTCCCAGCCGCTTTGAGGCGGCGTGTTTTGTGGTTGCACCGTTTACTCCTCTACACCGCAATAAGCACAGCCTAATTTTGCAATCAAGCCTCACTCTGCCTACTCCGGGATGTCCAATTCAAGACGCGGTAAAGTTTACTTGCCTGTCTCCAACCTGTCACTCGCTGGGTCAGCCCAGCCGAAGTATTGCCCATAGAATTCCTGACCTGACAACCCTGACTCTTCGCGCAACGCATAAAGCGCCTGGCGAGACATCACCTGATCAAAGGGCACATTTTGCAGCCGGACAACTCCCCCGCCATATCTATTCAACGCATCCCTGATGCGCTGCCGGTGCCCCCAAAGCAGGTTTTCTGGAATTTCGTCAGGGTAAAAATAACCCGCTTCCAGGACTTCACTTTCTTCGGCCTTCAACGTACCGCCGATAGATTCGGCCGTGAACAAGATGATGAGGTTACACCAGGCTTTCGTTGGCGGAATTGAGTAGATGCCAACCAGACGGGTCAGCCGGACTTCGAGCCCTGTTTCTTCCACGGTTTCACGGACAGCAGCCTGGGCCACGGATTCTTCAGCCTCTACGTGACCACCAGGTAGACACCAGACCTCAAAGTCCTTGCGCTTCGTAAGAAGGACCCGGCCGTTATCAATGACTGCCACGTTGACGCCTACTTTCATTTCTTTACCTCTTGAACTCAGCCAAAGGCGCAATGGTTTTTCGCAACAAAATTTCGGAGTGGCCCCAGACAACGTAGTTTTTCAGCTCGCCGACGACTTCGTAGCCCAGTCTCTCGTACAACTTTTGCGCGCCGTGGTTGAAGGAGGAGACGCAGATAAAGACGTTGGGCATTTCGTGAAAGATGCGCTCTTCGGCAAAGGCGATTAGTTGGCTGCCAATACCCTGTCCCCGCCAGTCCGGGGCGACGCACACGGACTGAATGTAGCCGGCGAAAGCGCCGTGCAGGGTGAGAATGAGAAAACCGGCAATCCGGCCGCCAACCAGCGCCAGGTATACTTCTCGTGAGGGGTCGGCCAACAGCTTCAGCGAAGCGTTATAATCGCGGCGCAGGGTAATCCACGGCTCTGAACCGGCCATCATCCGGGCGCATGTCTCGGCCTCGTTGCCGTTCTGGAGCGCTTTTATCTCAATGATGGGGCTGGCGGCCGGTAGGGTGTATTGTTTTACGTCTCTCATTCTTCGAGGATTAGCCCAGAACTGCGGATGTAGTAGCTCATCTTAATGACAGATCATACAGGGAAAGGTGGAAAAGTGTCAAAGCGCACCACAGAAGATGCCGGTGATGCGTTCTACGTCGGCCGCCGTCAAATAATGGTGCGTCGGCAGCGTCAACAGGCGGCCGGCCACCTGTTCAGCGCCCGGATAAGGGCCGGCCGCTAACTGGGGGAAGAGGTGGGCCAACGAGTGACGGTACATGCGCCCCACGCCGATGCCGGCCGCCCACAGGCGTTGGAAGAGCCGCTCTCGCCGTTCCTGGCTGTCTACCAAAAGCGGCAGGCGCAAATAGATGGGTTCGCTGGCCACGGCCGGTTGGGGTAGGTGGACGAAAGGTAGCTCCCGCAGACCGGCCAGGAGTTGGCGGGCGTTTTCCCGCCGCCGTTTGTTGATCGCCTCCAGCCGGAGGAGGAGGGCCAGCCCTACGGCCGCCTGGGCGGCGCTGAGGCCGCACAGGCGGTAGCCCCAACTGGCCTGGTGGTCGCCGAGGCGGTGCAGCCCCAGGCGGGTAGACAGCCACCACGGCCGGGGGTGAAAGGCCAGGGCCAGCAGCGCCAGGCGGAGCAGAGACGCGGCCGAAGCGGCCGGCGAGGGCGCAGACAACGTTGCCCAGGCCTGGGCGACCAGAGGAGCGCAGGCGTCGTCGTTGACGGTGAGAACGCCGCCACCGCCGGTAGAAAGGGGTTTGCCCGGCCCCAGGCTGAAAAGGCTGAACTCTCCCTGTGTACCTGCCGGCTGGCCATCTAGCCGCGCCCCCATTGCCTGGGCGGCGTCCTCAATGATCACTGCGCCGGCTTGCCGGGCCAGGGACAGGACCGGCTCCAGAGGCTGGGGCAGACCGAAGGGGTGAACGTGGATAATGGCCAGCGTTTGCTCAGTAATCTGCCCGGCCAGCCCCTCCTCAACAAAGCCCAACGTCTCAGGCGAGACGTCCACCAGCCGTGGCCGCAGCCCCAGGTCCAGCGCCACTCTGGCCAGGGCGGGGCAGGTATAAGCTGGCAGGATAACCTCGCACCGGCCGGACGTGCTTGACAGGGCTTGAAGCAGCAGGTAAAGGGCAGTGCGGCCGGAAGACGCCAGGTAACAGGTCCGGCCGCCCAAATAAGTGGCCAGGGCTTCGCGGAAGCGGGTGGAGACCTGGCCGGGGGGGCGTAACCCTGTTCGCAGATCAGCCAGGGTGAAGGGGGTGGCGGCCGGGGGCAGGTGGCGAAACATCTTAGTCCAGGCGGCGAACGGCCGGCAGGGCCAGCCAGGCAGCCAGGGCGTAGAGCAGGGCCACGGCCGCCCCCAGGCTGAGGGCCAGCGGCAGCCCCAGCCGGCCAGCCAATGCGCCGACGACCAGGTTGCTGCCGGTGTCTGCGCCGGCGTGCAACTGGCTGTAAAGGGTCATGACCCGGCCGCGCACCCGGTCGGCGACGTGGACCTGGACCAGGGTAATTGCCAGGCTCTGGACGACCAGCAGGACGACGCCCAAGGGAATGAGAAAGAGGACGGCGGCGAGCAACTGGCGGGAGTGGGCAAAGCCGGCCACCAACAGGGGCAGCAACAGGGCAGCCACGGCCAGCGAACGCCCTCGCCGGGCCGCGCCCAGCCGGGCAACCACGGCCGTGCCGGCGACCGAGCCCAACGCCCCGGCCGCCAGCAGCAGCCCCAGGCTAATGGCGTCGCTGTGCAAGACCTCTTCGGCAAAGGCGGGCATCAGCCCAAAGACGGGGTAGGCCAGCCCGCCGGCGACGGCCATCAGGCTGGCGGCGCCCAGGACGGCCGGCTGCCGCCAGAGCGTGACCAGACCCTCGGCCAGAGCGACCCTGAGCGGCGGCCGCTGCTGGTCCTGGGGCACGTCCGGCAGGCGGATGAGGAGCAGAGCAGTGATCGGGGCCAGGTAGGTGGCGGCGTTGACCAACATGGCCCCACCCGCGCCGACGGTAGCAATGAGCAGCCCGGAGAGGGCATAGCCAACCAGGCTGGAGACGTTGAAGAGGGTGGCGTTGAGGGCTACGGCGTTGGCCAGGGCGTCGCGGCCAACCAGCTCGACCAGGAAGGCGCGGCGGGCCGGGTGGTCAATGGCCAGGAGGGCGCCAAAGAGGCCGTAGAGGAGGACGACGTGCCAGAGAAGTAGCCGGCCGCTGAGGGCCAGGAAGGCAAAGACGGCCGCCTGGGCCAGCAGGCCGCTTTGGGTGAGCAGAATGAGCTTGCGGCGGGGGAAGCGGTCAATGAGGACGCCGCCCAGGAAAGAAACCGGCAGCACTGGCAGGAGGGCGATGAAGCCGACGGCCCCCAGCCAGAAGGTAGACCCGGTCAGGTCGTAAATGAGCCAGCCCTCGGCGACCACCTGCAAGGCTGTGCCGGCGGTGGAGAAGAGCTGGCCGACCCAGAAAAGGCGAAAATTGCGCGAAAGGAGGGCCGGGGCAACCCGGCTGGAAATCGTAGAAGAAGTCATGGTTAGCGGCGGCGCTGGGCAGCCTGGAGGAGCAGGGTGAGCAGCCCGCCAAGAATGGCCCCTACCAACAGGGCGGCAACTACGGACATAGCCCAGAGTGGCCAGAAGTTGGGCGGCAAGGTTTCGACTACGGTGACGGCCGGGGCGGCCGGGGGAGGGGTGGCCGTGGCGGCCGGCGGTGTGGCGTTGCGGGAGCGCAGCTCGTTGACCAGGGCTTCGGCCGTTTCTGTAGTCGTTGGGCTGGTGAGGATGGAGACGCCGTCCAGGTCGCCTTTCAGGGAGTCAATCAGGTCCACCAGGGCGACGACGTCGCCTTCCGTTCTGACCTGGACACTGACGGCGACGGCCGGGTTGGCCTGGCGGAGTTGAGCGACCAGGGGCAGAACGAAGGCGCGGACAGCCTGCGGGTCTTGTTGCGACCGCTGGACCTGGAGGATAAAGAGGTCCACGTAAGAGGCCATAGCCGGGCCATTGTCGAGGGCGAAGTCGTGGTCTGGCCCCAGGGCCAGCGCC
The DNA here is from genome assembly GCA_022616275.1 of Chloroflexota bacterium. Taxonomy (GTDB): domain Bacteria; phylum Chloroflexota; class Anaerolineae; order Promineifilales; family Promineifilaceae. The sequence goes on along the minus strand of JAKEFB010000132.1, from coordinate 18,830 downwards.
AGGTCGTAGCGCCGGGCCAGGGCCTGCATCCGTTGGACGCTGCCGACAGGGTCGGCCTGCTCTTCGGCCGGAGTGGCCGGGCTATGCTCCAGGTTGTAGCCGACAATGTCTATGTCCGTAGCAACGAGCGGCAGGCGGCGCTCGGCTTCGGCGGCCGATTTGAAGACGACCAGGCGGCGGCCGGTTCTGATTTCGGCCAGCAGCCCAATTTGTTCGACGCTCTCGACCCGGGCAATGTCCTCCGGCCGGGCGACGCGATTAAACCAGCCGACCAGCGGCGGCCCCAGGCTCACGTCCAGCCACAGCTCACTGACCGAGTTGACCCCCGCCCGTGGGGTGGCATAGTATGTCCCCACTGGCCCCAGGGCCAGAGTGAACAGGAAAAGGCCAATGGTTAAAAAACGACGCCGACTCTCCACTCAGCCCTCAGTCCTCAATCCTCAGTCCTGATCAACGCCCCCGGCTCCGCCTGGCGGGCGGCTTCGACGTAGAGGGCGGCTTCTTCCAGGTTGCCCTGCTCGCTGGCCAGCTCGCCCAGGCGTAGGTAGCCGGTGGGCAGGCCAGGCATCAAGGCGACGGCCTGCTCGTAGCTCTGGCGGGCTTTGTCTACCTCGCCTTTGGCCCGCAATAAATCCCCCAGGGCAATGAGGGCATTGACCGAGCCAGGCTCCCAGGCCAGGGCCGTTTCCAGGTCGCGTTGGGCCTCGTCAGGCCGCCCCAGCCGGCTATAAACGGCGGCGCGAGCCACCAGGTTTTCGGCCGTCGGCGCTACCTGGTCCAATACCGCCAGCCCGGCTTCTTCTTCACCCTGGGTAGCCAGGAGAGCGCCATAGCGAGCCAGCAACGGCCCGGCCGTCGGGGCGATAGCCAGCCCGCGCTCGTAGATGGTCCGGGCTTCGTCCCATCGCTCCTGGGCTTCGTAGAGCGCCCCCAGGGTGGTGTAGGCTTCGATCAGGGTCGGGGCCAGGGCCAGAGCCTGGGAGTAGGCGGCGGCCGCGTCGTCGTTCTGGCTACTCAGACGGTAGAGGTTGCCCAGGTTGAGGTGGTGAGCGGGGTTGTCCGGCTCCAGAGCGATGGCCTGCCGGGCATAAGTCACGGCTTGAGCGGGATCGCCCAGGCGGTAGGAGAGGTCGGCCAGGGCCAGGTAGGCGGCGGCCGAGTCGGGCTGCAAGGCCAGCGCCCGCTCAATTTGTTGGCGGGCCTGATCGAAGTCGGCCCGCGAGACGGAGTAATTGCCCAGGGCCAGCAGGAGTGGGGTATTCTCGCCCACCGTCTGCAAGCCCTGTTCCAGCGTTTGCAAGGCCTGCTCCGGCTGGCCCTGCCGGAGATAGAGGGCCGAAAGGGTAGCGTAGAGAGCGACCGGCCGGGGCGCCTGGCGCAGGCCCATTTCCAGGGTAGCGACGGCTTCGTCAAAACGGCCCTGGCCAGCCCAGATGCGGCTGATAGCCAGGTAATACGATTCTTCTTCAGGCTGGCGGTCCAGGGCCTCCTGGTAAAAAGAGAGGGCCTGTTGGGTCTGGCCTTCGGCCAGATATAGCTCACCCAAGGCGGCGTAGGGACGGCCGTCGGCCGGCGCACCCTGGCTCACCTGCTGCAGGGTGGTTTTGGCGGCGTCGCTCTGGCCCAGCGTGCGCTGGATAGCGCCCAGCCGCAGCAACAGTTCCACGTCTTCCGGCCGGCGTTCCAGGGCCACCTCCAGGTAGGCCAGCGCCGTTTGGTAATTGCCGTAGCGCATCAGTGAGTCTACCAGGGCCAGGTCGGCGGCCGGCCCGGCCAGGGAGATGGCCGTGGCCTGCTCGTGCCAGGTGAGAACCGCTTCAGGATTGCCACGCCGCTGCTCCAGGTCTACCAGGCGGATGTAGATGGAGATGTTCTGGCTGTCGGCCTGGATGGCCTGCTGCAGCAGTTGTGCGGCCTCGTCGTAGTGGCCGCGGAACAGTGCCACTTCGGCCAGGCCGACGTACACGTCCGATGCGCCGGGGTTGAGAGCCAGGGTGGCCTGGTAGGCCGCTTCGGCCAGATCCCACTGGCGGCGGTTTTGCCAGGCGCGGGCTAGGGTCAGGGTGGCGTAGGCGTTGCCGGGGTGGACCCCGGCCGTGGCCTGGTAAATAGCCAATGCCTGATCGGCTTCACCCTGCCGCTCCAGGGCGTTGGCCAGGGCCACCTGGGCCACGACCGAGCCGGGGGCGACGGCGACGGCCGTCTGCAACTGCTCCAGGGCCTGGGCTGAATGGCCGCGCGCCGCCAGGGCTTCAGCCAGCCCCAGTCGGGCCTCCGGCCACCAGTTGTCCAGGGCGATGGCCTGTTCGTAGGCAGCGACGGCCGGGTCTAACTGTTCCTGGGCCAGGTATAGGTCGCCCAGCCCCTTGTGGTAACGGGCCAGGATGGTCGGCGGCCAGGCTTCGGCCGTTCCCAGTTCCAGTTGTTGCTGGTAGAGCTGGATGGCCTGGTCGGTCTGGCCGTGTAACTGGTAGAGGCGGGAGAGCACCAGGACGGAGTTGGCGTTGTCGTCGGCCTGGCGGACCAGGGGCAGTGGGTCATCTGGCCCGGCGTTGGGTTGGGCGACCAGAGGGGTGGATAAACTTTCGTCCGATTCCAGGGAGATTTCCAGCGGGCGAGGGGCCGGCCGGGCCAGGGTAGCCGTAGCCGTAGCCGGCTGGTCAAGCTGGGCCACGGCCAGTTGCAGCGCCTGGGCATAGAGGGTCCGGGCTTCGGCCGTCTGGCCACGCAGGGCCAGCAGGTCGGCCAGGCGGACGTAGCCATCCACGTAACGGGGGTCGCGCCGGATAGCCTGGCGGTAGAGCGCTTCGGCCCCATCCAGGTCGTTGCGCCGGCGCAGCGCGTCGGCCAGAGTCACGGTGGTCCAAGGCGTCTCCGGCGCGGCGGCAACCACGGCCCGGTAATAGTGCATGGCCGGCTCCAATTGCCCCTGGTCTTCGTAGACGCCGGCCAGCCGAGCGTAAATAAAAGCCCGGCTCTGCCCAATCGAACGCTCGCGGAGCTGGAGCGAGCGTTCGTAGGGGTCAAGCGTGCTCAGGGCAGTCTGGTAGGCGTCAATGGCCGCCTGAGGCTGGCCCAGGCGCTGCAACTGGTCACCCAGGGCCAGCAGCAGCGTGGCTTCGCCCGGATTCAGCTCAATGGCCGCCTGGAGCAGGGCCGGAATCTGGCCGGCCGGGCCGCCGTACTGGCGCAACTGGTCGCTCAGGGAGACGTAGACGGCAATCTGGGTCGGATCCAGTTCAAAAGCGCGCTGGTAGGCGGCAATGGCCTCCTCAAATTGTTGCCGGCGGCGATACAGGTCGCCCTGCAGGCGGTGGCCGGCGGCATGGTAGGGCTGCAATTCCAGGACGCGGCTAATGTGCGTTTCGGCTTCGGCCAGGCGATTGGCCTGGAGGAGGGTTTCGGCCAGGGCCAGACGGGTGTTGGCGCTGTCCTGGGCCAGGATGGTTTGCAGCCGGATGGCCTCCCGGTACAAGGCCACGGCTTCGTCATACCGGCCCTGGGCGGCCATCGTCTCGGCCATGACGGCCATCACTTCGGCCGACCACGGCTGTTCGGCCCGCAAGGCCCGGATAAGCGCTTCGGCCTGATCAAACCGGCCTAACTCGCGGTAGGCGCTGGCCAGGACGAAGTGGTTGTAGGCGCTGGGCCGGAGGCGGACGGCCTCTTCATAGAGGGGCAGGGCTACGTCGGCCCGGCCGCGTTGCCGCCAGAGATCGGCCTGGGCAATCAGCCGGGCGGCCTCGTCGGGCAAATGGTCGTGAGCCACGGCCGCGGCAAATTGCTCGGCGGCGCAAGCCTCCTGCCCGGCGCTGAGGCAGGCGTCGCCCAGGGCCAGGTGAAAGCGGGCCACCTGGGGCGCGGCCTGTTGGGCCTGGTCAAACTCGGCCATACTTTCGGCCACCTGGCCCTGCTCGGCGTAGAGCAGCCCCAGCCGGTAATGGAGGATGGGCAATTCGACCTGGGCGACCGCTTGCCGCCAGTGAGCCAGGGCTTCGTCAAATTGCCCTCGGGCGTGGGCGATTTCGGCCAGGCCGACCAGGGCCAGCAGGTCGCCAGGATCGGCCTGGAGGGCGGCCTGGTAATGCTGGCCGGCCGTGTCCCATTGGCGCTGGAGTAAGGCGGTGTTGCCTTCGATGGTGGCCGTCACTTCCGGCGGCCGTTCCACGGCGTACAGGCTATAGGACTGGTCATCCAGCAGCCAGCCGAACCAGTGCGGGGCCAGCCGGAGCTGCAAATCCAGGTCGCTGCCGCTGGGGACGACGAGGTAGCGCACGCTGTACCGTTCCAGGATGGCCAGGGAACCGGCGGTCAGGTACGGCGTGCGGAAAAAGGCGTCCTGGTCAATCAGCCGCTGCAGGGCTTCATCCTGCCGGCCGGCAGGGAAGATTTCGCTGGTCGTCGGCGCCCGGTGGGCAACGACGTTGGCGTTGGCTACGTAGGCGGGGATGGTCACGCTCAAGTCCTGATCGGCCAGGACGGTGGCCGGGCCGGTCTGAGAGGTTATTTCATTGAGCCGGTCGAAGATGCGCTGGGGCGTGGGGTAAAAGTAGGGCGAAGCGGCCCGGTCGTTCAGGTTTTGCAGGTTGCGCTGGATGGCCGGGGCCAGCAGCAGGCCGGCGGCCACGACCAGTACCAGGGGTAGGTAGGCCACATCTGGTCCCGGCGGCCGCTTTCGCAACCAGGCCAGCCCGGCCGCCAGCCCACCTACGAACCTGTCCAGCGCCAGGGCAATGATCAGGGCGTAGGGCAGCACCCAGACCATCCGCCACAAAATCCAGGGCATGACCAGCGAGCCGACCAGCGGCGTCGCTACGGGGTCGAACATGACGAACAGGACGGCGGCGGTGACGCTAAAGGCAAACAGTACGCCGGGATGGTTGCGCCGCCTCCATAATAAGAGGGGCAACAGCAGCAGGGCCAGCAGGTAAGGCGGCTCCAGGATCAGGCTGGGATCGGAAATATAGTGGGCCCGGTCGAAGAGGATGAGTCGCCGGCGGTTCATGTTGACGGCAAAGCGCCAGAGCAGGAACGGGTTGTCGGGGTCGTTGGCCTGATCAGCTTCCAGTTGGTCAATTTCCGGCAGCGGGCCGTAGAGGTCCAGTGTTTCCAACTCGAGGAAGGGCAGCGCGGATACGAGCCGCCGGCCGATGGGCCAGCCCTCAAAGCTACTGGGGTAGGAAGCAGCCAGGGGCGCTTCGCCCCGAGCCAGGAAGAGTTGGACCAGGGGCAGGGCCATGACGATGGCCACCAGCCCGGCCAGGGCCAGGCTGCGCCGCCAGGCCCGCCCCTGGAGGGGGTGGAAGAGCAGGTAAACGGCGCTAAAGGCGCTCAGGGCCAGGGCCAGCATGGCGGCAACGAGGGGGTGGATGGTGGAAACGGCCAAAGTGGCCACGGCCGCGGCCAGCCAGGCGTCGCGGCGGCCGCTCTGAATGGTGCGGATGGCCAGGGCAAAGACGACCGGCAGCATGGTCACCGGGACCATAAATTTATCGGCGTTGGTCCGCTCAAAGAAAAAGAGGCTGACGTTGTCGCCACGCAGGAAAGGAGCAGCCAGGTAAACGAGCATCTGGACGGCGGCAGTGAAGAGGCCGAAGCGCCGCCGGCCGCCGCCGGCCGCCTTGCCCAGGGTGTAGCTGGCCAGCAGCGCCCACAAGGCCAGCATGGCTCGCGAGGCGCGGGCGGACAGGGCGATGGGATCAACGTCAGACAGGTATGACCACAGGTAGGCCAGCGGCAACGACTGGTTGAAGACCATGCGCACGCCCGGCCCTAACTCCGTGCCAAAAAGCGGCTCAGTGGCGTTCAGTGGTAAACCGGCCAGGGCGTCGGCGGTGAACGTCCCCACAGCGTAAGCGTCGCCGTCAATTTTGTCCAGCGACAGCGTAGGGACGACGGCGACAAAAGCGCCGGCGAGCAACAACAGCAGCAGGATTTCGTCCGGCGCCCAGGGCGGGTGAGGTGGGTAGCGGGAGCTATCGAACAACCGGACCAGGGCGCGCACCCAGAGGCCATGCAGCAGCCAGATCCCGATGACTACCCCGGAAGCAACGACCCAGCCGGTAAATAACTCGACCAGCGCGCGGTGCTGCAGCAGGGCGACCGTGCCAGGCACGGCCAGGACGGCCACGCCCAGCGGCAGGGCCAGGGCCAGGCGTTCCAGCCAGTCCAGCTTTAAGCGCCAGGTAAGGAGATCGGCCAGGAAATAACCGGGGGTAATGAGCAGGGCCAGGAAGGTCAGCCAACTGGCAGCCTGGACGGGCAGCCGGGCGGGCAGTCCCAAAATGACCAGCAGCCAGGCCAGGAACAGCCCGGCCGCCAGCAGCCGGCGCGGCCAGTTATAGTTAAGAATCTTTGCGTGAACTTTGGCAGGCCAAAGCCTGCGCCTTTGCGTCAAATTATTCCTGTGCCTTTCAGGCAAACGGTATATGCCGCCGCAGCTTGGGACCTAAATAGCAGGCCAGCGAGAAGGGTAGCCGGGGCCAGAGCTGCCGTACCAGTTGGAAGCGGCCGTCCGCTTGGACCTGGGCAGCCATGCTCCGGGCGGCCCGGCCGGGATGGACGGGAACGACCTGCTGGTAGATGGGATGGCACTGGCCGCCCCACTGGCCCTTGAAGTGGGCGGTAGTCGAGCCGGCCGGGCTGCGGCCCATGTCCAGGAAGTGGTAGCCGTTGGCGGCCGTGTCGGCAATGATCTCCCAATAAGCCAGGTAGACCGGCCGCAGGGGCAGGTACTGGCGCAGGGTAGCGCCCCAGACGCCGTACACAGTCCGGCCCATTTGGAGCTGGAAATAAGCGCCGACCGGCTGCTCTTCCAGGTAAACGACGGCGATGTTAAAGTCGCCGGGAAAGGTCTCAACGACGCTGTCCAGGAATTCCCGGCCAAAGAGTGGCGTGCCGGCCTGGTGGGTGAAGCGGCTGAGCACGTCGTAAAACGGTCCTACCAGCCGGCCGGTCCGGTCTATCACCACCTGCAAGCCGTGTTGGCGGGCCAGGCGTACCTGGCGGCGGACGTTGCCGTCCAGTTGCGACCACAACGCCTCGGCCCCAGGGCGCACGTCCACCACCCAATACACGTGGCCGGTCATGGCCGGCAGGCCGTTCCAGGGCTGGCGGGTGTCGTGCAGGGCTAACTGGCCGGCCCGCGCCTGGCCGGCGATTTCCCGGCCGCGCTCCAGCAACGCCCCGGCTACCATTTCATCGCCGGCGCACAGGCCGCCGGGCATGGTAGTTGCCTGGCGGCCGACCAGCAGGCTGCGGACGAGGAAGAGGGGCAAGACGCCAACCACCTGTTCCCCCTGCCAGGCCATCAGGTAATGGGTTTCGTAGCCGTGGACCTGGCGGAGAACGGCCCGCCAGCCGGAGAGGTGCTGGGGCAGGCCGTGAGGCGAACTCTGGACGTAGCTGTCCCAGGCCGGCCGGGTCTCTTCGGTCAGCTCGCTAATGACCATCAGGACCACTGCAAGCCGGGAGCGGCCGCATGGCGCGGACGGGCCGCCAAGCCGCTGGCGGGCCCGCCGGCCAGCAAAGCGCCCAGCGGGCCAAAAGAAAAGTCAGCCAGCAGGCGACGCAGCTTGCCCTCCAGGCGACGCCGGCCGTGGTAGTGGGTGATTCGCTCACGAGGGGTGACTTCCCGGTAGCGCTGCTCGGTGTCCAGCTCCCAGGGATGGAGGTACATGACGGCCGGCTGTCCCTGGCGATTGAGCTGGCCAATGCTCCAGCGGACCAGGGCGTAAGGCCAGGCGCGCAGGTAAAAGCCGCCGGCAATAGGCCAGTTTACGCCGCCCAGCCGCACTGTGCTCAGGGGAAACTCGACCAGGTCGTGGCCGGCCGGCCGGTAGGGAAAGCGCGGCGCGCCTGGAAAGCCGTAAAGCATATTGCGGGTGGGGAAGACGCTGCTGTCGTAAGCAAAGCCCTCACCCTGAAGTACGTCAAAGGCCCAGAGGGTGCGGGCGTTGATAGAAAAGTAGGGCGCGCGGTGGCCGGCCGGCCGCTGGCCGGTGATCCGCTCCACGGCCTGGGTAGTGCGGGCCAGCTCCCGGGCGAATTTGGCCGGCGTCAGTTGCCAGACGAAGCGGTGGTAGTAGCCGTGGATGCCGATTTCGTGGCCGCCAGCGCAGATTTCCTCGATCAAGGCCGGGTGCTGGTCGGCCACGTAGCCCAGGACGAAGAAGGTCGCCCGCACCTGGCAATCGTGCAGCAGGGCCAGGAGCCGGCGAGTGGCCGGGACGACGCGGTTCTCAAAAGCGGGCCATTGCTCCACCTGCTGGTTGGTGCTGGTCAATCCCTGGAACCATTCTTCCAGGTCAATGGTTAAGGCGTTCATCATATTTATCAGTAATTAGTAATTGGTAATTGGTAATTGGTTATTCGGCAGTGCATTGGCCAACAACCAATAACAAGCCTTAGCCTACATAGCCCAGGTCGCGCAGCCGGCCGGTGAGGAGTTCTTTTTCCTCGTCGGTCAGTCCCTGGCCATCCTGGGCGGTGGGGGCCTGCCAGGGCTGGTGGTGATCGGGCGGCTGTCCCGGTTGGAATGCGTCGCTCATGATCTCCTCTAGCACCCGGCCGTCCATTGTCGCGGGAATCGGTTCGCCCATGAGGTGTAGGATGGTGGGGGCCAGGTCTACAATTTGGGCGCTGCTAACCTCGACGCCGGGGCGCGCGGCCGGGCCGTAGGCCAGGAAAATGCCGTTCATCCGGTGCGTGCCGGAAATACCCCGCTTCATAGCCTCGATAATCCGGTGGCTGCCAAACTCGTACTCGCCAAAGCCGAAATACTCCAGCCGGCGGGGTAGGAATAAAATATCCGGCGCGTGGCCGACCTGGTCGCCGCAGTAGACCTCCTCACGGTGGTAGGCAGCCTCGATCACTGTTTCGCCCGTTTCCGGGTCGCGCAGGGCCAGCAACCGGGCGATGATCTCCTCCCGCCGCTCGCCATACTCCGCGCCGGGCTGAACGCAGCCGTGGGGTTCCCGGCCGGCGACGTTCAGGTAAATCTGGCCGACGTTGCCCAGGGAATAGGCTGTCGTGCGTGACCAGTCCACGTCGGCAAAGGAGAGGAAGAGCGCCTTCAGCAAGCCCTGCCCCTGGCCACGCACGACCTCGCGCTTCAGCGCGCCTAGGCCCAGGCGCATCAATAAGTTGTAGACGTTCATGGGGGTAAAACCCCGGTGAAAAGCAGCCCCTTTAATATAGGAAGATGGTCCCGGCCGGAGGCGCATAAACCCCTGCTGGATAAGCCAGTTGTTGACGTGAATGAATTTGTGGAAGGGGCCAAAGCCGTGGTCGGACATGACGATCAGGGTCGTATCGCCGTCCAGGCCGGCAACTACCTCCGCCAGCCGGCCGTCTATGTATTGGTAGTAGTCGGCAATGGCCGAACCGTACCTGGCCCGGCGGCCGGGGTCGTGGAGCGGGTGGCTGGAGTCCATGAACTTCCACAGCGCGTGGCAGATGGTGTCCGTGCCGTTCAGGACGATCATGGCAAAATCCCAGCTTTCCCGCTGCCGTAAATAGTCGAATGCCCGCAGCCGCAGGTCGGTGCAGTGGTAGAGGCGCTCCAGGAAGGCGTCTATGCCGGCGTCAGAGTAAGCCTGGCCAGGGTCGGGATATAGAATGTAGTCGCCGACCACCTGGCGGATCTCATCGAGCAGGCCGGCCGGATAGGTGATGGCGCTATTCAGGCTGGGGGCCGGCATCCCGGAAACCATGACGCCGTTGACCGGCGTGGGCGGGTAAGTCATGGGTACGTTCAGGCTGCAGACGCGCCGGCCGGCCTGGCTGAGCAGGGTGTAAAGGGTGGGGGCAGTCCCATCCAGAGCTGTCACCGGCGAAAAACGGTAGCTGTCCGGCTCGCGGGCAATCCAGTCGTACAGCCGGTGCCGGCCGGGGTTGGCCCCGGTGGCAAAGGAAGTCCAGGCCGGGGCGGTCATCGGCGGGATGGTGCTGCGCAACGGGCCGTGCGCCCCCTGGCGCATGAGCCTGGCCAGCGTCGGCAGCCGGCCCTCGGCCGCCCAGGGTGTGATCAGGTCAAAGGTTGCTCCATCCAGCCCGACCACGACGACTTTGCCGGGGCGGTGCGCCGGCCGGGCGGTTGGGGTAGCCAGCAGGTGTGGCTGGCTCTCAGCCAGGTGGCCGTTGCCGCTCTCTGAGGGGGTGACCGGCAGGGGTGGCTCTTGTGTTGCCTGGCGCGCCTGTTCTACCTGGCGCAGCCGCCACTCCAGCAAAGCCACGGCTTGAGCCAGGTCGCGCAGGCGGTCGGCCTGGCCGGAAATGGTTACACTTTGTGAGAGCAAGACCGACAGGGCAAACAACAGCCCGACCACCAGGACGAGGGTCGGGGCGTAGCTGACGGCAAAGGAAGCAGCCAGCAGGTTGACCAGACCGCCAAAAAGGGAAAAGAGTAGGATGGCCAGGCTGGCCGCCAGCCAGACCAGGGCGTACTCTTCACGCAGCCGCCGCTTGCGAATCAGTTGAACCGTCGCCAGCAGCAGGGTGAGGCTGAAGACGACGGCCGTGATTCGTTGCTCAAGCGGGATGTGCATCACAGCTCCTTGGGCGCTCTGGGAACGTCTTTGAGGGTGGCGATGAGGGCGGCGACCGATACTTTGAAAGCGTAGTAAAGGGCGCGCCAGTGGTTGATGGAACTGACGCCACTGCGGCGGGCCTGCATCCGGGTCGGCACTTCCAGCGTGGTCAGGCCAGACTTGTGTAGAATGACGCGGCTTTCCACTTCGGGGTAGTCCTGGGGCATTAGCCCGGCCAGGCTATGGATCGCCCGCCGGTTGAGGCCGGCAAACCCGGAGGTGGTATCCGTGGCCCGCCGGCCGGTAATCAACGAAACCAGGAAGGCAAAGGTGAGAATGCCCAGGCGGCGCGACAGGGGCACAGCCATGTTGGCCGTCTGGCTGAGAAAGCGGGAGCCAATGACCACGTCGGCCTGGCGGGCCTGGAGGGCGGCGACCAGCGTCGGGATGTCGGCCGGGTTATGCTGGCCATCGCCGTCCAGGCGAATGACCATATCGTAGCCCTGCTGACGAGCGAATTTCAGCCCGGTCTGGACCGTCGCGCCAATGCCCAGGTTGAAGGGGTGGCGGACGACCAGCGCCCCGGCCGCTTCGGCTTCCCAGGCCGTCTGGTCCTGGGAGCCATCGTCTACCACCAGGACATCTGCCCCGGGGACGACTCGACGGACGTTATGTACGACCTGGCCTACGGCACGCTGCTCATTATAGGCCGGGATGAGGATCAGGAGCCGCTGAACGCTTAACATAACATGTCAGTACACTATAGCATACTATTATGGTAAAGTGCAAGGGGTAGGACTTTAGCCCCAGTTGATGAAATCATGGTCTGACGGTATCATCCCAACAAGACAAACCATTTCTGTCCCATTACCAAATTTCTAGAATTTAGAGCGATATAAGACCCCCTACGGTCGGAAACCAGAATGGCCTGGGATTACACACCTTACATGCTACCCTCCCTGACGGCCGCTGCCCTATCAGCCTGGCTGGCCCGTTACGCCTGGCACCGCCGGCCGGGGCTGGGCACGACCTGGTTCACCGTCCTGACGCTGTCCGTCGCTTTGTGGTCTTTGAGCTATACCATCCAACTCGGCAGCCCCGACCTGTTGACCAAGGTCCGCTGGCTTAAGGTCCAGTACATCGGTAATGTGCTCCTGCCCCTGGCCTGGCTGGCGTTAGCCCTGGAATATGGCGGCCGGGAAAAGTGGCTGACGCGGCGCAACCTGCTTTTGCTGGCTCTGCTACCGGCCGTCACGTTGGTCCTGGTCTGGAGCAACGACGCCCACCACCTGATGTGGCAGCCGGAGGTATTGGATGCCAGCGAACCCCTGCCCACGCTAACTTTGACTTTTGGCCCCTGGTTTTGGGTGACGGTGGTGCTACTGTATATGGCGCTGCTGGTTGGCCTGGTCTTGCTCATCCTGGCCACGCGCCGTTCCCGGATGCCCAACTACCGCTGGCACGTCCTGATTTTGCTGCTGGGCGTGCTCTTCCCCTGGCTTGGCCATACCCTTTTCCTGCTGGACGTAAGCCTGTTTCCGCCCCTGGACATGACCTCGACCGGTTTTATGGTCGGGGGCATGATGTTTGTTCTGGGCATCGTCCGTTTCCGCCTGTTCGACGTGGCCTCGGTGGCGCGCCAGGCGCTGGTAGACAGCATGCGCGACGGTGTGCTGGCGCTGGACACCTTTCACCGGGTCATTGACGTCAACGCCGCCGCCCGGCGCATTCTGAACCTGCCGGCCAGCCAGATCATCGGCCGGGCGGCGACTCACATCCTGGTAGCGGCCGACGGGACGGATCTGTTGGAAAAGTATAAGGATACCACCGAACTGCAAACTGAAGTACTCCTGGGCCAGGGGCAGGATTACGAATTGCGCATCTCGCCCCTCTACAACCAGCGCCGCCAGTTGCGCGGCCGGCTGGTTATCCTGCACGACATCACTGCCCGGAAAGAAGCCGACGCCGCCTTGCTGGCTCAAAAGCAGCTGTTCCAAAACCTGGTGGCTGTGGCCAGGGCCACGGCCGAACGGCCGACATTGCGGGCAACCTTGCAGGGCGCGCTGGACGTAGCCCGGGCCCTGACCGGAGCCGAGATGGGCAGCCTGTTCCTGGTTGACCAGGCCGGCGTCGTCACCCACAGCATTCTCTCACGGGGGGAGACCAGGCCGATGCAACAGCAAGATATTGTCGGCCAGGTGATGGATAAGGGGCTGGCCGGCTGGGTGCTGCGCCATCGCCAGCCGGCGCTCATCCCGGATACGCTCCAGGACGACCGCTGGCTGACGCTGCCCGACGCCCCCTACGTGGCTCGCTCGGTCCTGGCCGTGCCCATTTTGTTTGAGGTAGGGGTGTTGGGCATCCTCACCCTGCTGCACTCGCAGGTCAACCATTTCAGCCAGGACAATTATCATCTTATGCAGGCCGCGGCCGACCAGATGGCCCTGGCGCTACAAAACGCCCGCATTTACGACGAGCAACGCCGCCAGGCCCGCCGCCAGGCGACGTTGTACGAGGTGCTGCGCACCGTGGGCAGCCACCTGGACCCCGAAACGGTGGCCCATGCCGCCGTGGAAGTGGTGGCGCGCCTGACCAATTGGACGGCCGTGGCGATCCTCGTGCCAGATGAAGCTCAGAACAGTTTGATGGTCCGGGCGGCCAGCGGGCTGTTGGAGGCGGCCGAAGGGCGGCAGGTTCCGGTGTGGCACAGCGTTTGCGGACGGGCTTTTCAAACCGGCCGGCCGCAAAACGTGCCTGACGTGGCCACCGACCCCGATTACGTCTTCGCCCACGAGCGTATCCGCAGCGAGCTGGCCGTTCCTATGGGCCACGGCCAGCAGATGTTAGGTGTTCTAAATATAGAAAGCGACCAACCAGCCGCCTTCCAGGACGAGGATGTGCGCCTGGCCGAATCGCTGGCCGAGGCGGTGGCCCTGGCCCTGGAAAACGCTGACCTGTTCCGGGTGGTGGAGGACGAGCGCGGCCGGCTGAAGGCGTTAATTGAGTCCAGCCGGGACGGAATTATCCTGGTCGGCCTGAACGAAGAGATCCTGGTGATGAACGCCCCGTCCCAGGAGCTGCTGCGCCTACCCGGCCAGCCGGAAGCGTGGGTCGGCCGGTCTATTGGCGAAGCCCTGGCTGCTCTTCAGGAACATATTCCGCCCGAGGCGGCGGCGGCATTGGCCGACATGCAGCACCGGCAAGCGGCGGCCGGAGAAGGAGAGATTGCTATCCCGCCCCGGACAATTTATTGGTCTACCCTGCCGGTAACGGGCGGTGACCCACCGGGCGGTGAGTCACCGGGTGGTGCGCTTTCCTTAGGGTGGTTGTGGGCGCTACGCGACGTGACCGAGGAGCGCCAACTGGAGCGGATGCGGGACGACCTGCTCCACACCATGGTCCACGACCTGCGCAACCCATTGAATAACATTTATGGGGCGCAAGAGATGATTGCCCTGCTGGGCATGCTGGCCCCAGACCAGGAAGCGGCCCTGACCGTGGCCCGCGAGAGCACCCGGCGCATGCTGGCTCTGGTGGACGCCATCCTGGACATTAGCCGGCTGGAAAGCGGCCGGCTGCCCCTGGCCGCCCAGGCCGTTGATCTGGGCTATACCATTGCCCACGTCCTCCAGGCGCAGTGGCCAATGGCTACAGAAAAGAACTTGATGTTGCAGAGTAACGTCTCCTTCACCCTGCCCCTGGCCTGGGGCGACCCGGAGTTGCTGGAACGGGTGCTGCAAAACCTGGTTGGCAACGCGGTCAAATTTACACCGGCCGGCGGCGAGGTCTGGGTGGTGGCCGAGATGTCAGACCAGAGCCGGTTAGAAGGCGTCGCGCCGGGGCAGCTCCTGGTGTCGGTCAGCGACACCGGGCCGGGCATTTCCCTGGAGCTTCAGGAGCGCCTCTTTCGCAAATTCTCTAAGGGCAAACAAATTGGCGGTGGCAGCGGGCTGGGACTGGCTTTCTGCAAAATGGCCGTTGAGGCTCACGGCGGCCGGATCTGGGTCAAAAGCATGCCGGACCAGGGGGCAACCTTTTACTTTACGCTGCCGCTGGCGGAGGAGGTGGGGAGAGAAGGAGACACGGAGACGCGGGGATACAGAGACACCCTGGCGCCGTCAGGGAGAGATGGGGTGGAAGAACAGGCACAGGAAATCACGTGGGCCAGCGCCCACCACGAGTAACGAAAACAGTGAAAGCTTGTCGCTGATAGCTAATGGCTGAAAGCTGACAGCTTCTTACACAGGAGACGGCCCACGCCGGGACTGGGATGTGACGGCTGCCAGGCTCAACCGGTTTAAAGATCGAAAGACGCCAGGCATGAGTTGGCGCTTCAAGCGCCACACCTATCCTTCTTCCTTCCGAACACCCCAGGTTATGTCATGCGCCAGCCGCCTCCTGTGCCGTTAGGGGGTTATTCAGACAGTAAGGTTACAATCAAAATGTTTTCGCCACTTAGAGGGTCTTGGGCAAAGCCGACTAGCAGGCCTGCTCGCTGGCCCCACTGCCACGGGTCCAGCCGGCGGTGCTAAAGGTGGGGTCTTCCTGGGTCAACTCGGCGGCCGCTTCCCAATCGGTGTCGGCCAACTCAGTTTCGTAGAAGCTACGGACGTCGCTCCACGCTGTACCGGCCGGCACGATGTACAATTGCGTTTCGGGCGTAGTTAATTCTCCTTCGGCCGCGCTTTCCATCGCGTCCACCAGTGAGTCGCCAAAAACGTTTTGTCCAGGCGCGGAGGGCGTTGCCCCAGGGAAGACTGGGATGTCGCTGAAGGCGACCGGCTCGCTCGCGCCGCAGGCCAGGCCTACTAACGCTAACAAGATAAGGGGGACTGACAAGTAAAAAAGTGTACGGGATCTCATAACCAGACACCTCCTGTATGATTTTTGAGAGACCTGGCCTGGTACAGGTTAGAGCAGGAATATTAACTGGAGTTAGAAGCTAGGGCAAGGGCAAGAGGCGCAAGGGCAAGAGTTAGCGTGCGGAGAATTATCGTTTTAGGGACGACGGGTTCAGGGAAGACGACGTTGCGCCAAACCTTTCGGCCGGTTAAGCAAAAAAGCCGCCAGTGTGGGGCTGGCGGCTGGTTAAGAGGACGTTGGCTGCCTGATTGCACCTTCTCCCAAAGCAGCCAAACAGATTAGGGACGATCTACTCAAAAGCCTCAAAAACCGGCGGGAAGGTCAGGATCAGGCCCAGGCCAACCAGGACCAGGGTGACGATGAAGGCTTTGTTCAGGTCGGATTCCTTGCCCTTCCAAATGGTATGCAGCAAGAACCAGCTTATCAGCCAGGCAATCACGCCGACACTCGTCTTACCGCTCAACGGCCCGGCCGGATTCCACCAGTTCAGAACCTCTTTCAGCCCTTCGCTAATCACCGCGCCGGTGGTCATCAGGCCGATGACAAGAGTACCTACACCGCCGGAAATCATGGCCGCGGCCGCCGGTCCGGTAGTGGCAATCGCTTCGTCCTGCACTTCTGTCACTGTTCTCGTATCACGAATCGCCGTGGTAGTCATTTTCTTTGTCTCCTTTCAAATATCCTACGCAGCCCGGCTTATAAAACAGGCGCCGCCTTGGTAATGAGAGCGCCGAACAGACCGGCAATGGCCGCGGCCGCAAAGGCAAAGATGAACAGAACCAGGACCATCTTGCGCAACCGGTCGTTGGTGTTGAGCTGCGGGCCATATTTCCAGACCAGGTAGAAGACGACCGTAGCCAGGATCGGCGCGAACCAGGCGACGTGCTCCTTCCATTCCATGCCAAAGGAGTGCCAGCCAGCCAGGGTCGGGTCGGCCCTCAGGAACGAACGGGGATAGAGGGAGAGGTCTGTTGCACCTTCGGGCGGCGTGGCCCGGTACCAGGGATAAACAAGGTAAGTGCCGCTAATCACCGTTAGCCAGGCAACAATCGCCATGACGGCCGTCCCCAGCTTGAGCCGGGTCAACCGTTCCTTCATCCCGGCCACGGTCACAAACTCGGGGCGCAGGCTATACAATCCGGCTATCCCACCGCCAAAGGCCAGCAAAAAAATGGCCCCAAAAATCATGCCGTGGGCAGCAGTCCAGAACTCGCGAAAAGTGAGATTCATTTCCTTACCTCCTTGCTAGGGTAAACACCAATCTTAGGCCCCGCAGCTTTTGAGACCTGCGGGCTGTCGTTACGCGACCTTGATGTCTGGATCGTACGCCGGTTGTGGCCACGGCCCTAGTGTCATCTGACCTATTTTTTCTAGGACAGTTAGCACCTGTTGGCTCAAGTTGTGCCTGGCACGGGGCAGCAAACGTCTATTTGTTGAGGCTGTTTTGCCCCGTGCCAGGCACGGCCGGGAATGATATAAAATAGGGGTTGATTCCTTAGATTCCGGCCGATCGGTAGGGGCACGATACAACCCCCGATGGAATCCACAGATTACACAGATAGATGGAGTTTGCCGGTGACAACTGGCCGCGCCTGGGGTAATATGGTGAGCAGGATTGCAAGTGGCAGGGGCAGGGGGCAAGTGTGCGAGTTTGCAAGGTTGCGAGTATGCAAGTTACTCGCACACTCAGTCTTCAGTCCCTGGTTCAGGCTTCGCCCTGAACACGTCCTCGTTACTTTTTTAGGAGACGCTCATGACTGACTTCAAGGCTATCGGCCGTCCCACTCCAATGCGTGACGGCCCGGCGAAAGTGACCGGGGCAACGCGCTTTGCTACCGACATTACCCTGCCGGGGATGCTCCACGCCCGGTTTGTGACCAGCCCGCACGCCCACGCCAACATCCGGGCTATTGATACGGCCGGGGCGCTGGCCGTGCCGGGGGTGGTGGCCGTACTGGCGGCCGGCGACCTGCCGGCGCTGGTGCCCGAAAACCGCCACCGGCTGTTGCTGGCCCGCGACCGGGTTATTTTTGCCGGCCAGCCGGTGGCTCTGGTGCTGGCCGAGAACGAGGCGGCGGCGGCCGACGGCGCAGAACGAGTGATAGTGGAGTACGACCCGCAGCCGGCGGCAGTGACGATTGACCAGGCGCTGGCCGAAGATACGCCCCTGGTCTGGCCGGCCGGGCTGCCTGGCGACACCGGCGAAGCCGGGGCGCATGGCGCGGATCTGGGCAAAGACGCGGCCAAAGCGCCCAAACGGACCAACGTCTCCAGCACGCGCCGCTTCCAGCGCGGCGACGCGGCCGGGGCCCTGGCCGAGGCTGCCGTCGTGGTCGAAGAGACGTTTACGACCTCGATGGTCCACCAGAGCTACCTGGAGCCGCACGCCAGCGTCGTCCAGCCCGACCCGCTGACCGGCGGGATGGTCGTCTGGACCAGCACCCAGGCCCCGTTCTGGGTGCGGGAGGAGGTGGCGGCGGCGCTGGGCGTGCCAGACACCGACGTGCGGGTCATCGGCACACCGGTGGGTGGCGCGTTTGGGGCCAAATTTTTGTTGTACGAGCCGCTGCTGGCCCTGGCGGCGCGGCAGACCGGCCGGCCGGTGCGAATGACGCTGACCCGGCTGGAAGAGATGGCCGCCGGCAGCCCGGCCCCGGCGGCCCGCCTGCGGGTCAGGCTGGGGGCGACAGATGATGGGACCTTCACTGCACTGGCGGCCGAGCTGTTCTTTGATTCCGGCTGTTATCCGGGTTTTCACGGCATTGCTGCGTTGTTATTGGGCAGTTGGTATCCGGTGCCCAACCTTGACATTCAATACACCGAGGTCCTGACCTTCAAGCCGTCGGTCGGGGCCTACCGGGCGCCCGGCGCGCCCCAGGCAGCCTTTGCTATGGAATGCCTGGTGGACGAGATGGCCCGGCGACTGGAGATGGACCCGCTGGAGCTACGGCTGAAAAACGCGGCCGAGGCGGGCGATCCCATGGCCAACGACAAGCCGTGGCCGCACATGGGCATGCGCCAGGTGCTGGAGACGCTGCGCGATCACCCCGCCTGGCAAAAGCGGCACGAGGCGCAGGCCGCAGGCCGGGGGGTGGGCGTGGCCATCGGCGGCTGGCCGGGCGGCACGGAGCCGGCGGCGGCAGCCTGCATGCTCAACCCGGACGGCCAGCTCGTCATTCACGTCGGCTCGATAGACCTGACGGGTACGTCCACCGGCTTTGCCCTGATTGCGGCCGAGGCCTTTGGCCTGGCCCCGGAGAAGGTGCGGGTGGTGAACGGCGACACCGCCAGCGCCCCTTACGCCGGGGGGGCCGGCGGGAGCAAGATTACTTATACCGTCGGCCCGGCGATTATCCAGGCGGCCCAGGAGGCGCGGGCCCAGGTGCTGGAAATTGCCGCCGAGGAGTTTGAGGCTGACCCGGCCGACCTGGAGATTGT